>NZ_JASJVS010000002.1:0-171655 GCF_035019605.1 Undibacterium sp. 5I2
ACGCTGGGTTCCCGCCAAAAGCATGCGGGAATGACGAGGCTGTGGCATGCAGGAATGACGAGGTATGCGGTGTTTCATGTGTAAAAAACGTCCATCAGGCTTTTGCGACAGCCTCTTTAGGGCGGGGAGGATGTCAATTAAAATCGATATAAATAGCCTGAGTAAACTGTAATGCCGTTCAGTTAAACTGTTTTTCGCACAATACGATGGCGGCATGATGGAAAATGACGCTACGCTCCTTGCAAATAAAACCGACATGCGTCGCTTTGCTTCTTATTCGCAAATAGCAATAATTTGATTCAGCATATCGCCTGCAAGTATCAACACTTCCTCGGGCGCTTTTTTCCATGGATGGGGCTTTGCATCCCGCAGTCGCCAATCAAAGCTTTTAGGCTGGTGTGCCAAAATGTAACTTGGCTTGCCCTTGTTACCAATGAACTTTACGGCAAATGGATTTGTTTCATTGGATTCAGCCGTAGTCATTGGCAGTCCAATGACAATTCTTGTTTTGTCATTAAATGCTTTGGGTGACAGCACAAGTAAGGGGTGAACATCTTTCATTTCCCGCCCCACTTGAGGATTAAAATCAATCCAAATAATATCCCGGCGCTCTGGAACCCAAATTTTTTCCACCATCAAAACACCTCAGCACCGATGCGGCCAGAAGCCATCGCTTCACCACCGTGCTTTACCGGATCAAACGCTGCCAGTTTTTGTTCTAAAGAGAGCTTGGGGCTACCTTTTCGATGAACTACCACACCGAAATCGTCGGCGGATACGTCAACTGGTTGTCCGGCGACAAAATGTACTTTTCGCGCAAGGGCGGCGGGAATGCGTACTGCCAAGCTGTTGCCCCACTGCTGGACAGTTGAATTTGCTGTCTTACTCATCATATCTCCTGTTATGTAGATACTAGTATATACTTTTTTAGTTAAGTATCAACGTGCTTATATATGGCAGATTCAATATTTCACGCGCCGCTTACTGTCTGGCGACGACTACCTTGCCTATCATTGACCAGTTCCGCCACGCGCCGCAACAAAGCATGCTGCCGCGCGATCGTGGCCGTCGTGTAGATCGACCGCGTGTACATCAGCTCCTTTTCCCTTGAGTGGGCCGATATCGAGGCCAACCGGATCGTTGATGAGCGCGAACTTCCTTCGGGATGCAAGGCTGCGGCGATTTGCGGTGCCCAAGGCTGGGAATGATCGGTGACGCCACCACTGCCGATGCCATTCTGGACCGCATCGTGCAGCGCAACCACTGTTTTACGCTGACCGGCGATTCGCTGGGCACGGGACACCATGAATCGTCAAAAAGAGAAAAACATCGACCTATCGTGATCGTAGAGCTTAGAATTTGACCGCGTAACGCGCATCTTATGCGCAGCGGTCACGTTCGCCGGAATCCCCATTCACTACATTTTTGAGCAAAGGCTCAGTGCTATGCCAGTCACTTCAATCCAATCCGTGAACCTTGCGAGAACGGTCACACTCACGGCTGCGGCGGTGTCAACGACACAGTTGCTGGTAAATTCATCGAAGGCGGCCGATCACATTGTCGGTGTTGAAGCGTTATTTCAAAATGCCACGCAGCTCGATTGCATGGTTGCTTTTGCCCGTTTGTCCGGATACACAAAATTAGAGGCAACCCTGGGTGCGGCGTTGGACGCCGGCCTGTCAGTTCGATTCGTCGTCGGCCTTGATTTTTATCACACCGAGCCGCCGGTTCTGGAAGCGCTTTTTGCGCTCATGGAGCTGTATCCAGATCAGTTCGAATTGTTCATCAGCGGGCCGAAGAGGACTCGGACCTTTCATCCCAAGGTCTATGCTTTTCAGTATGCGGACGCGTCCTGCAAGATGGTGGTTGGGTCGGCCAATCTCACTGCAGGGGGCCTTTCGCTCAATCATGAATTTTCCTTGTTCACCGAATCGTCCGATTGCCTGCTGGCCGATCAGGTGGCTTCAGAAATCGCAGATCTGCTCCAGAGTGGAGAAATCGAGGTGGCTGCGCGTGAGCGCTTGGACGAATATGCGCGACGGCACAAGATCTACGCGTTGCACAACCGCGCTGCCAAGTTGAACGCTGAGGCTGATTGTAAGAGTTCGAGGTCCGCGCCCTCAAGCAATGGTGCGGTCTACCTGCCGACGCTCTTGTCAATCCTGACGCTGATGAAAGCGGATCAAACTCAATCCGGGTTCATCGCTCAGAGGAACGCTCGAACCCGAAGGCACGCAAACGCACAAGGGTATTTGAACGGACTTCGGACGCAAGCTGTTGGCACCCCGGGGCAGTTTTTGGCATATTACGAACCACTGGTGTCGGGGTTGGGCTGGCATTCCGGCGGTCTTCAGCGCGGCAAGAACATCGTTGCGCAACAAGGTGAGGTATTTCAAGCAGGGCTGCGCGATTTGTACTTGCGAATGCAAGCGAATCCAAAACTCAGTGCCGAAGATGCTTATCTCCTTTTGCACGCTTATTTGTCCAGCATCCCGAGAGCGGGAACCAACGTACTCACGGAGGCCTTGCACACCTTTGATCCCTTGCGTTTTGCGGTCATGAACCAGAATTCGGTCAACGGCATGGCACTTGCGGGATACCGAAGCTTTCCAGAGAAGCCGAACAAAAGCAGTGTCGATTCGCTGCTTTACGCGGATTTTTGTTCGAAAGCCAGACGGGTTTGCGCTGCCTTGGGGCTGGCGAATTTGGGCGAGCTCGATGCCCTGTTCAACTACGCGTATTGGGTCGCCTGAGCTGCGAACAGGGCGTTGCAAGCACGAACGTCGCTGGGTTCCTGCCAAAAGCGCGCAGGAATGACGTTATGTCCGACAGGGGTAATGATCCCGAGTGAAAACCCTCTTGCGACGATCCATTAAGTTGTAACTACCGACTAACATACTTAATGGACTACATTTGAGTAGTAGTATCACCGTTCTCGATTTGCCATTTCAAATTTTCAGCGTATATTAATACTCATTATCGCTAATTTGAGTATTAATATGAGCACAATCATCGAGCAATTAGTTAATGTTCGCGAAGTAAAGCACCTCTCGCAGACCGCTTTTGCTGAAAAGGCTGGATTAAATCGAATGACTGTCGCGCGTACGGAACTTGGAAAAATTGATCCCAGACTTTCTACGATTCTGGTCATGGCGCGTGCGCTTGGATTGGACTTAATGCTTGTTCCAAAAGAACTTAAACAAGCTTTGGAAGAGTTTATCCAATCAGGCGGTAAATATGTCGGTCAGGCACCTGGTGTGGAAGCACCGCTATCTATCGTGGACGCCATCTTGAGTGAAAGAAATGCATGAGCACGTCTATTCGCTATGTGCGCATTTATCTGCACACTCCTGATCGTCAAAAATTACCTGTCGGTCACTTATCCGTCTATGGCGATTTAATACGCGTCTCATTTGATGAGAGCTACATTAGCAATCCTTTGCGGCCTACTTTATCTCTCGCATATCGAGGTTCGAGTGAAGCGCAGACCCTTGCTATTCTCCGTGCCGAAAAGGATATGCGTGTTGCCAGGAACGATGGAAAATTGCCGGTGTATTTTCAAAATCTACTTCCAGAAGCGCAGAATCGGCAACGCTTGGCAAAAGAGCGCCAATGCGGTACGGAGGATGAATTCGAGCTACTCGTGGCAGCCGGTCATGATCTTATGGGTGCAATTGAAGTCGAACCCATAGCGCAAGACGATTCGGTGCCGGACAGTGTGCGACTTTGGCACACCACACTCGGTAAGGATGTTGTTGAACCGGGCTTTGTTGAATACCCGGTAGAAGATGCCTTCGCAATCCCAGGCGTCGTTGTCAAGTTTTCTGCGCTCCAAGATGGCAGGCGATATCTTATTAAACGCCATGGCGCTGCCGGTTCCTACATTCTCAAATTGCCGACAACCAGGCATCCAGATCTGGTCGAAATCGAAGCGACAGGATTCGCCCTGCTTAAGGCGCTGAACATCGATTGCGCCGAAGCGGAAATCATCGCAAAAGAAAATGCTGATCTGCCAGAACATATTCCCTTTGCTCACCTTTTAGCTGTAAAGCGGTTTGATCGGGGTGAAAATGGCACGCGTATCCACATGGAAGAATTTGCCCAAATTCTTCAATATGCGCCAAAACACAAATACGGGAAAGATCTGATTAAAGACTACAGCTCAATTTTAAACATTTTGGAAAGTCTTTCATCCCAGCCGGACAAAGATACGGTTGAGTTCGTCAAGCGCTTTGTTGCTTTCATTTTAATGGGCAACACGGATGCCCATCTGAAAAATTGGGCGGTTATCTATTCTGACGGGATTAATTTACAGCTTTCACCAGCCTACGATCCTGTCAGTGTATCGTCGTTATTTGATCGTGTTCCCCTTGATCATTACGGATTAAACCGCGAAATCGATCGTCAATTAACAGCGTTCACGTGGGGTGACATGGATGGACTATTGACAGCAGCCAAGGTCACAAGGAAGTCAAGATTGATGAAAATTGCGAAGGACACCGTAAAAAAAGCCAAAGTTGTCTGGCCTGAGATCTTACTTCACGCGCCTGTATCCGTAAGAAATTGTATAGAGGCAAGGCTTGGCGGCGGTGTTGAGATCGCCAAATAGCAATTTTTCAGACGAACTTCGGGCATTGTTTGTATTCGCTTGATGATTCCCGTTGCTCTGATTATTTGTTTGAATTTGTTTCGTATTAAACGCAAAAAATTAATTTTTTCATCAAAGATTTGACTAGGGTTTGAAACACCAGTCTTCAGAGGCTGTCGCAAAAGCCTGGCGGACGCTGTTTACACCTGAAACACCGCATACCGCGTCTTTCCCGCATGCCGCAGCCTCGTCATTCCCGCATGCCGCAGTCTCGTCATTCCCGCATGCTTTTGGCGGGAACCCAGTGTCGTTTTCAGCGCTGAAAACACGATCATCTCTGGCATTTTCAGTTAAGCACGAACGCCGCTGGGTTCCTGCCAAAAGCACGCAGGAATGACGTGGCCACCAGTAATACCCTTTTGCGACAGCCTCGTAGGGGCGCGCTCCCTGTTGCTTCGTGGTGGGCTTGCCTTGTGGATAATATCCAGTGAGCAAAAAAATTCAGCCTAAAATCTCTTATATTGAGCGCACCGGTGGCTATATTGTCGGGGTCGGTTATTTCAAAGAGTAGAGCTTGAGTCGTCCGTCAGGGCACGATGATGGTGCAGAGTTATGGCTATTTTCTGCAATTTTTTAAAGACGTGAATGTTTACACTGCCGCTGGCTCATCGCAATAGCGTGGCAATATGCGCCGCTGCAATGTTATCAAATGGCTTGTTCGGCTATCCCCTCGTCTTTCATTGATAAATAGCGAAAATATGCTCCCTTCTTCCAATAGTATTAATCGTCCTCAGGCCGTAGCGGCACCTCCTTCCTCCATACCGCAGAACGACTCAGGGCTTAGACCGGCGCAGGTCAGTCAGTCCGGGCCGTCGTGTTTGCAGGTGCCGCGCAGTGCTGCGCTTGATGTTGGGCTGACGCAGCGTCTGTGCGCGGCCAGTTCCTCGGAGGGTGCTGGCAGTTCGCCTACTGATTTAATTGCGCGCACGGGCGGTAGGCTTGATTACCGCGCTGCCAGTTTGGCTGGCCATGATTTTTCTGGGCTTGATCTCAGTGCTGCCGATTTCAGCGGAGCCAATCTGCGCGGGGCCCTATTTAAGGGAGCGATCTTGCAGAGTGCTAAGTTTGATGGTGCCGATTTGAGCGGTGCTGATTTCAGCTTGGCGAATTTGCAGAACGCAAGTTTGCTCAATAGCTTGCTCGAGGATACGGATTTGAGTCTTGCCAATTTGGTTGATGCCAAGTTGGGGCAAGCCCGTTTTTTGAGCAAGGCGGCGAACCGTGCGAGTGCGGAAAGCATGTCGCTGGCATTGCCCGAGCCAAGGCCGGCATTGCCGTCTATCGATATCCATACGCTGGAAAAACTCGAGCTCTATGCAGCCGATGCTTGGCTGCATTCGTATCTTGCCAGGGCTGCGCCGGCCGAACATGGCGGCGCAGTACTGAAGGTATATTTACGAACAGTTTTTTTTCCGTTCGAGATGGGCAGGCAGAACAGTGAGGTAGCGAGTGATTATGTTCAAAAAATGCTGGAAAAAAACCGCCAATTCAATGGTATGGCGCAGGTTCAAGGGCCGGACATCGCGCCTTTACTGGCGCACGGCTTCATTCCGGCACCGAACCATTTGGAAGTCGACCAATACCATCTCGTGTTTCCTTTCTATAAGCATGGCAATTTGGTCGATGCGATCAATGCCAAGCCTACCGAAGTACAGAAAAAAATCTTCATGCGCCAAATGCTTACTGCAGTAGGGCGCTATCACGCTCAGGGTTTTTTTGATTTAGGTGTGAAAGATACACAGTTTGTCGTCGATATCGTTGACGATCAAAAGCGCTTGGTGTTTACGCCTAGCTCGAAAATGTTTCGTACCAATACAGGCATGACGCAGCTAGGAGGTGGCGGTGCTGCTTCGGAAAGATGGTACCAGGCCCCGATTCCGAAAAAAGGCGAATCTTCGAAGTTTTGCGATATCTGGAGTCTGGGCATGGTTTTTCTACGCATGCTCAGCGGGGCAGAGCCGCAATATATCTACAAGGCAGGCAAGTTGGCCGGTAAGCCGATGACTGGCGAGGGGGCGATTATGTATCATTTGCATCAAGGCGGATTACCTGATTTTCCTGCTAATTTATCGCCAGCGGCCAAAAATTTTCTGCTGCGTTGCTTGCAAACCGATCCGGTGAAGCGTAGTTTGGTGCCAGCTTTGCTCAATCATCCTTATCTGGCGCAGACACAGGCTGACAGCGCAGTCGCGGCGGCGTGTGAAAAGCGCGGGGGCTGGAGTTTTTCTGGGCTGACATGCAATGGTGCTGATTTTTCTGCTTGCGATCTTTCCGGGGCAGATTTTCGTGGTGCCAATTTGGTTGATACCGATTTTTCCAAAGCGGTATTACGTGGGGCCGATTTCTCTGGTGCCGTGTTGCATCGGGCTAGTTTTGCGCAAGCTGATCTGAGTGGAACGAATTTGACTGGTGCTGATTTTCATTCGGCGAATTTGCGTGGGGCCAAGTTGGTGTCGGCTTACCTGGAAAATACGCTTTTGCTCAAGGCAGATTTGACGAATGCGGACTTGAGCAAGGCCCATCTTAACAATGCCCGCATTGCCGATGCGTCGTTTTTTCGTGCCGTCGCGAATCAAGCTGTGTTTGAGAACATGCAGCTCAATGGCAATTTTGCGTTTATGGAGATTGATCGGGCGCATTTTCTGCATGTGAGTTTGACGCCGCGCGCCTGGGGTGAATTGCATAATAATTTGAGTCGCTTGGAATCAATGATGCTGCTCTTGCCGCAGCGTACAGATGGTGCGTTTGCTTGGCATGCTGCGTATGTACAGCCTCAGAACGGGCGCCACGATAGCGTGCTCACGCAGATTGACTTGATGGATGACAGTGCCGTGAAATTAGCGTTGATGGGTAGCGTGCTTGAGCATGCGCTTGCCCATGCATCGGAAGAAACGTGGACTTGGTTGTCAGCGGAATTTTTCGAAGTGATGATTGCTCGTTTTGATTTTTACTTTCAACACCCGACGATTACCGAGCAGTTTTTCGCGCGCTTATTGACCCGCTCGTTGGAGACGGTAGAGGAAATGGGCTTGTATGATTTGTTGCGGAAACAAGCGAAAATATTACCAATGCTGTTAGATTATGTCATCAAGAACTTGGAAAGTCAGACGAAACATTTCCATATCGAGCGTAACGGTTTGATTAATTCACTGCTGTTTTGTGCGCAAGACAGTCAAGATTCGGCCTGTCTGACCATGCTCACGCGAGTCAAGCAGCTCTGGTTTGCTATTCCTTTGATCGCTGCCATCCGCACGCAGGCGATGGCGGTGTATGGCGTCGAGGAGGTGACTGAGCTCGATGACTATCCGATTTTTTTGACCGCCGATGGCAAGCAAGCGGTCACCTTAATGCCGGAGCAATATCGGGCCATGTTTCTTCCAGATCCCGTACATCATGAATGGGATCAGCTCGCTTATTTTTACCAGCGCTATGATGCCGGTACTGATCCTTTGCCAGACCATGCCATCGTTAATGACAAGATAGAAAATCTGGAAAAATTGATTGGCCGTTTGCCGGTGTTGAGGAATATCTATTTTGCCGATTTTAAAAAGAATCGTCACCAGTCCTTTCTCAAACAGCTCAACTTACCGCAAGCTGTGCTCCTTGATTTTACAATTGCAGCGGCATCGCGCCGCTCGACTGTCAAATATATAGGCGCCGATGGCAACGCCGAGCGACGCGATCAGTTACGCAATGCCTTGGGTCGGTTTGTCGATATGACGACGGTCAGTTCCAATGGCAGTTTGCCGCTCGACTTGTGCGTCAGCCCGGAATTCATCTCCAAGGTCTTGGTGGCCATCGGCAAAAGCTCGGCCTCGGAAGCCGAACAAGCGCGCAGTTTGTTGGTGCTGAGCGCGATTTGTGCAAGCTATTCGTCGATGTGGTATTTCGGCAGCGATGGAGAATCGGTCGATTCCCTGCGCAGGATGGCATTGGGCTTATTCAACAGTGCACAGCATTTCGATGCGGGCGTATTGCCGAACAAGCAGAGAATCCTGGCAGACAACAGTGAAAGAGCATGGAAAAATCGCTTGGCCGGTTTGCCCGATACGTTCACTTGTTCGGCAAGCATCAGCACTGAGATGCTTGATCAAATGAAACACAGCTCGGTGGCCTTCGCAGACGACTTGCGGCGTTTGTTGCCACCGGCCTGGTTATAAATCTGCGCTTTCCTGTGGTTTTGAACATCAAGGAGGGGCAAGCTTGTGCATGCTTCCCCCTCCTTGAAGGTGGCAGACTGATTGTTAAATCAATGTGCCATGTTGTCGTGCGGTTTGCGGATATGTATTTCTTGTTCTTGCTGCGTGGTTTGCGGCACCACTTTCCGTTTCGCTGCCACGACCTCGCCATGCCATTCCTGCGCCACCGTACCGGCCGGGTGCTGGTACCAGCCGGGGTCGCGGTAGTCGCCTGGTTTCTGGTCTTTCCTGACTTTCAAGACGCTGAACATGCCGCCCATCTCGACACCGCCGAACGGGCCTTCACCATCCATCATCGGTAAGGTATTGGCGGGTAGCGGCATGTCCATCTTAGCCATATCGGCCATGCCGCGCTCACCCATGGCCATATAGGCTGGAATCAGCTCGCTGATTTTCTGCGCGACCTCGCTATGATCGACGCCGATCAAATTCGGGGTGTCGTGGCCCATCGCATTCATGGTGTGATGCGATTTATGGCAATGAAACGCCCAGTCGCCTTCGGCGTCGGCCAGAAATTCGATTTGCCGCATTTGACCGACGGCGATATCGGTCGTCACTTCGGGCCAACGCGCCGTATGCGGCACCGCACCGCCATCGGTGCCGGTGACTTGAAATTCATGGCCATGCAGGTGAATCGGATGGTTGGTCATGCTCAGATTGCCGACGCGAATGCGTACTTTGTCATTCTTACGCACCACCAAAGGATCGATGCCGGGGAAGACGCGGCTATTCCAAGTCCATAGATTGAAATCTTGCATCGTCGAGGTTTTCGGGGTGTAGGCACCGGGTTCAATATCATACGAATTGAGCAAGAAAACGAAATCACGATCGACTTCGGCAATCTGTGGGTGCTTGGCTTTCGGATGTGTGACCCAAAAGCCCATCATGCCCATGGCCATTTGGATCATTTCATCGGCATGCGGGTGATACATGAAGGTGCCGGCTCGGCGGGCAATGAATTCATACATGAAGGTTTTGCCGGGTTGAATCGATCGTTGCGTCAGTCCGCTCACACCGTCCATGCCGTTGGGTAAGCGTTGTCCATGCCAGTGGACGCTGGTATGTTCGGGCAATTTGTTGGTGACAAAGATGCGCACGCGGTCGCCTTCCACCACTTCGATGGTCGGTCCCGGCGATTGGCCGTTATAACCCCATAAATGGGCCTTCATGCCGGGGGCGATTTCACGCACCACCGCTTCGGCCACCAAATGAAATTCCTTGACGCCGTTATTCATGCGCCAAGGCAAAGTCCAGCCGTTCAGCGTGACGACCGGGTTATATGGGCGCCCGGTGGTTGGTTGTAGCGGTGCCATGGTATCGGCGGAACTCTGTGTGACCGGTTCCGGTAAGGCGGCCATGGCAACTTTGCTGACTGCTGCGGCCGATGCAGCAGCCGTCAGTGCGCCGAGGCCACTTAAAAAATTTCTTCTTGAACTCATAATTTATCCTTGGTGCGGAGCAGCTGCGCTGTCAATTACTGCTGGGACGTCCCAGTAAACTCATTTCCAAATCGGCTTGGGCGATCCAAAAATCGCGACTGGCCTCGATGGCGCTATTGACGCTACTGATTTGACTGCGTGCATCAGCGAGCAAGTCGAATACGCTGATCAGCATGCCGTTGTAACGCAGTTGGTTTTCGACAGAAATACGTTTCTTCAAAGGGATAATTTCATTTTGATAGTAAAGCGCGATGTCATAGTTAGAGCGGTAAGCTTGGTAAGCTTGTCGGACTTCTGAGCGCGCATTGATGGCGAGTTCCGCCGTGCGGTTGACTGCCTGCATATACCGGGCTTCTGACTTGGCTAGTTTAGCCGTACTCCAGTCGAACAGCGGTAACTCCAGTGTGAGCGAGTAAGCGCGTTGTCCCGCTTGATCGCTGTAGCTGTTGCGGCTGGCCCCGACTTCGAGCACATTGATGAAACGGCTGGCCTTGCTCAAGCCCAGATTCTCAGCCAGTTGCGCCGTACTCAGGCGGGCCGCTTGGATATCGAGCCTTTGCTCCATGGCTGTTTGCTCGACCGTTTGCAGGTCTTGCAGGTGTTGTGGTAATTCTGGTAAGCGCGGCGGTAGCTTGAATGCCGTGGGACCTGCCGATACGCCCATCAGACGTGTCAGTTGTTCTTGGCAACGTTTTTGCGTTTGTTCGGCGCGCGCCAGGTTGACCTTGGCATCGGCAAAAAAACTCTGTTCACGCGCTTGTTGCAGCGTATTGTAATTGCCTGCCTGTGTCATCCTTGCGGCCAGCTCGGCACCGGCATCGGCCGCTTGCTTTACTTGTTGCATATAGCTCATGGTTTGATCCGCTGCAATTGCCAGATAGTAGGCTTTACGTGTTTCACTGGCTAAGTTCAGCATTTGCAAGCTGACTTCGCGCTGGACTTGGGCGAGGCGTGCTTGCTCGATTTTTTTACTGTAGGGCAGGGCGAGTACGCGGGCAAGGTTGAGCGTCAGGCCACGGTCGATTTCCACTTCGCTTCCCTGTCTGGCACGATTGAGTGAGAACGTGGGATTGGGCAGTCGGCCAGCTTGAACCAAATCCGCTTCGGCGATGCCAAGTTCATAAAATGATGCTTGTAAGCCGCGATTATTAAGCAGAGCAATTTGTACCGCGTCATCGACGCTCAGCGCTGCGGCCAGTAATTCTTTGACGCGTTGCGCCGCACTGGCGCTCTCTTGCTCGGTGCGTTGCCATGCCACGTCTTTGGCCAGACGGTCTTGGGCTACTTGCGCGACCGCGGAAAAACCGCCATCGGCGCTGAAGCCGGCGCAGCCGCCGAGCAGGCTGAGGGTGCTGAGGAAAACAGTAAGTTGGCCTGGTCGGCGCAATAACTTGGCGCTTGATGGTAGTAACATGATGATTTTCGCTAATGAGTAAGATGGCCACCGTGGCGCGCGTAAGAATACGCTGCCAAAACGATGGCGCGCAATCTGCCTGGGCTGGTAACAGCGCCGGCGTTACAGACGAGACTTAAATCAGCTACGCGGAGGTCGTTCCAAGCCCTCATCAACATGACCAAAACGAGAAGAAAAAACCAGGGCGATTTTTTCTGAAGAAGGACGGCAAGCCGGAGCAATAGCCGCCGTCGTCAAGAGCGCTGCGCCAACGCAGCAAGCAGCACAAGCGCTGCACTTGTTTTTAGAGGCATGATCGCCAGTATCGTGCTGGTGTGCATGGCCTTGAACATGGTCGTCGTGCTCAGCTTGCACTATATGGTGATGCGCGCTGCCACAATTCGACATCATCGCTGCCGCCAAGCCTTGCAGGGGCAGGGCTAGCATCATGATGCACAATAGTAGTAGTCGGAGCAGCTTTTTCATATCGAAGATTATAGCCTACATTTTTTTCTGTGTGCATCAGCATCTGCCTTGAGCTTGCGCTTCCCCTAAACATTTTTATGTTCCGTAAACATAATGCTCGCGAGCCACACGTGCCACTGTATGCCCTTTCTATCAGCGTAAGAAACAGAAATTTTTGTACTTGGATGAGGTCGGAATCGATGCTACATTGTGCCGGATTTTTTCCGTCAAGACACATTTTCGGCGACGGTGTCACGCGGTTTTTTTCTGTCAGACGAACGGGATGGTATGAGTCATTTTCAAAGCTGGTCGGGGCAGCTGTTGAGTTTTCTGGAACTCGACGATACCGCCGAACTAGCGCAAGAGTGGACCTTGGTGGTCAATGAAGTGATCTGCACTTTGGTGCACCCGGTTGGCAGGGGCGAGCAATTCGCCGCGCTGTTGCTCGATGCCGGTCACTTGGAGTTGCCGGCCGATGCAGATTATCTGATGCAGGCATTGGGCCGGAATGTGGAAAATTTTCTCAACGGTGCACCGGTGTTTATATTCAATACCGATACTATGCATTTGTTGATTGCCCAAGAGTTTCAATTTGATGAATTTTCCCCGAGCGTATTTGCCAGCCTGCTCGATAGCTTGACGTGGCAAGCGCGTGCTTGGCATAAAGCGAGGTGAGGGATGGGCCCGTTTGAATCACTCAGGCCAGCACCGATCCTGCCCTTGGCTGGCAGGTGTGCCGCATCGTCCCGCATCTCGGGCGAGCCACCGGTACGGGTGCGCGATGTGCGCAGATGGCAGCGCCAAGGTGTGGCACCGCCGACTTTGAGCGATAGCCAACGTCAGCGATGCGCGCGTGAGGTCGCCACCACCGGGCGTGCCACGGAACTGGTGCTGGAGGTGTTGAGTTTGGCGCGCCAGGCAGAATTGCCGCATGCAAGTGAGCATGCGGCAGCCTGTTCTGTCCCTGTGACGCTGTTCGAGGCAAGCGCTGCACGCCAATCCTGGCGGGATTGGACTGCCAGCTTGTTAGCCGCGCGTGCCGCGCAAGGGGTGGTCGGTACACTGGCCGGACGCTTGGTGCAAGAAGGGGTGCGGGTTGCGGCAGGACAGCCAAGCCGAAGCGACGAGGTCGATGAGCGGATGTTGGGGGTGGGTGTGGCGGTCAATTTGGCGCTTGCCACGGTAGCCGGTTTGCGTACCGCACTGCATACCTGGCGTGCGAGTGGTCAACTGCAGCGCTATGCGCGCGGATTTCGCGGGCAGTCGAACGCTGCGCTGTTGACTCTGGCAACTGCCGGCACGCCGATGTTGCCAGCGAGTAGTTTGAGGCGTGCCGCCGCCAGTGCCGCGGCTGGCGGCGCGGTGTTTATGGTGGCGGCGCATAGCGGGCTGATCGCATTGACGCAGCTTGGTGGGCAAGCGCCGAATAAAGCCGATCTGTATACCGCGTTGTGGGCGTCCAACAGCAATGCCAGTTATGCCTACGTGCGAGAATTGGTCAATGCGGCCATCGATGGCATGGGCTTGTTGCCGCATCAAGCAGAATTGACTTTACGTGGTGGCGCAGTATCGACCGGACAATATTTGGTGAATTCCTTGTTGCAATGCACGGCACAGCAAGAATTGCGGCTCAGCGCAGATTCGGGCTTTGATTTCCGTTGGCCGTTTATTTCCGCCGCGGCCGAGAGCATCGATGTGGCGACGGTGGCGGCTGCCACTGGCTGTAGCTGGTCTGAGAACGTGCTCGCTGTGCGGTCGGTAGGCGTGCTCGGGAGTAGTCAACTGGCCGTTACGGCGCGGCCCAGTTGGCTCGCTACGATAGAGAGAATTTCACAGCGGGCGAGCGCGCGGCAGATGGTCGCCGAAGTCAGTCGGCTCATTCCTGGCGAAATTGGCGTGGCATTGGAGGGCGCGTATGGTCCGCCGGCGGCGCTCACGGCACGCTGGGGGGGGGCGGTCCTTGCGAGCGCTACCCACTTGCGCGAGCATATGTGGCAAGCCGAAGCGGCGCTGGAGCATTGATTTGCTTGATACTTGCTGTAAGGTCGCTCTCCTAAGGGTATTTTTTGCAAGCGTGGTCGGATTAGCCTGCGCATACTGCTGGCTGTTCGTGGTAGCGGAAATAAAAAATTGGCCTGTTTTTTGTAATCGCTGCTGTCGTCTCTTTGTCTCACCCTGGCAGGTCTTCACTTTGAAAGTGCAACTATTCTATGGTCTATCCACTCAGTAGCGCCGGTAGCACGCCCACCAGTTATCCTCCCGCATCGATTTCGGATGCGGGTGCACTTTCGCATTTGACGCAAGTCAGTCAGCACGGTCCGATGGGCGCGGTATCATCTGACAGGATGACTGTCGATGTCAGTCTGCCGCATCGCATGCTTACTGCACAATCAGTCGGAACTCAGGCAATCGCGACGACGGCCGCAAGCGCGCCGAGCGATCGTTCTGGCAGCGTCGTGCCCGGAGCAAATTGTCGTGAGGCTAATTTGGCTGGCATGGATTTTTCCGGTGCCGATCTGCGTGGTGTGGATTTTTCCCATGCCGATCTGTCTCGCACCAATCTGCGCGGGGCGGATCTGAGCGGTGCCACACTGTGTCATGCGAATTTGAAGTATGCGTGCTTGCAAGATGCAATTTTGAATGAAACCAATATTTATAACGCCAAATTTTCCGACGCGCAGTTCCGTCATGCGCAGTTTTCCTTCGCTGACGATGGCACCGTGCTCAATGATGTTGCCGTGTCCAGTGAAAGCATGGATCTTGAACCGCCGACCAGCGCGCCCATGCTCGATCTTCATAGCTTGAAACCAGTGAAATTGCTTGCCTGTACGGATGTAGCTAAATCCTATTTGGCGAGGACCGCGCCGACGGCGGAAAAACCGGTCGGTGAAGAGGTGTTTTTGCGGGTAGTTGAATTGCCATTTGAGAATGGCGAGCACAGTAATGTTGTGATGGCTAGCTATATTGAGAAAATGCTGGAACAGAACCGGCAGTTCATCGCCATGACCCAAGTGAAGGGGCCTGGCATCGCGCCGGTTTTGGCGCATGGACTCGTTGTTCCAGAGTCGCGGCTCGACGTTCCTACATATCAGGTCGTGTTTCCTTACAGTAGGCATGGCAATTTATTGAAGACGCTCAATGGCCCCCTGACTGAATTGCAAAAGAAGCAGTTCATGCGACAAATGCTGGAAACGGCGCAGCTTTATCACCAGCAAAGTTTTTTTGATCTTGGTTTTAAGGCGACAAAATTTGTCGTTGACATACGCGATGACCAAGCTGTACTTGTCTTCACGCCGAATGAGAAAATGTTTCGTGCGCCGACTGGGGAGACACAAAATGACGACAAAAAAATCGCTGACTATATTTATCTTGCACCTGAAAGTGGTAAGGGCGCACCGTCTGCCGCTTGTGATGTCTGGAGTCTGGGGGTGATTTTTTTTCGCATGATCACTGGAGAGTTCCCACGTTACATCGACAAGGGTGAAGTCTTGAGTAGGGCGTACTCTATCAGTCTTTATCTCGAAGAAGGCGGCTTACCTGAGATGCCCGATTCTTTATCGGCAGAGGCGAAGGAATTTTTGTCAGCTTGTTTTAAAACGGATCCAATTCAGCGTGATTCCGTCGATCAGTTGCTGATGCATTCCTATCTCGCTGAGGCGACTGAGGGGCGGCGCTGCGGAAGAAATTTTGCAGGCTTGAATTTTAATGGGGCCAATTTTTCTGGTGTCGATCTGCGTGATGCCAATTTCTGTGGCGCGCAACTGAACGGGGCGGATTTCACTGGTGCGCTATTGGCCGGCGCTGATTTTACCGGCGCGGTATTACGGAAGGCGTGTTGCAACGATGCCGATATGAGTGCTACCAATTTGAGCGGTGCGGATTTGAGTGATGCTAGCCTGAAAAGGGCTGTATTGATTTCGGCGCGCTTAGAAAATACGATTTTGCATAACACTGATTTGTCCGACAGTGTGCTGATTTCGGCCAGATTGGAGAATGCTCGATTGCGTGATACGGAGTTCCTGCGCGCGCGTGCAGATCGGGCCGTGTTCAAGAATATGAAGTTGGATGCACGTTTCTTTGATACGACGATTGATCAGGCTGTATTCGATGCTGTCCGCTTGCCGCCCCAAGCGTGGCGTGATTTGCGCGAGCGTTTGGAAGATCTCGCTGAATTCCGCATCATTTTGCCTGCGAGCTCAGACCACGTCAATCTGTGGGATGCGGCGTATGTCAGTCGTGATCGAGTTGGGTACGAAGAAGGACGCGACAGCGTGCTCCGGCAAGTCAGTAGCATGAAAAACAGTCCGATGAAACTGGACTTGATGAGGGCGGTGTGTGATCACGCAATGCGGTATGCGCCGGCACAGATCAAGGTATGGCTGCAACAGGAATTGTTTGATATTGTGATCAGTGATCTTGATTTTTACCTTGCAGACCCCGTCACATCGCAGCAATTTCACAGTGATTTTTTGCCGCGTATGGTAGAAAGGGCGGAACAAGTCGGCTTGTCTGCGCAGGTGGGGCGGCAAGCGATAATACTCGCGCCGCTGCTGCGTCACATCCTTGTTAATTTGCAAAACCACATACCGAATTTTCACATTGAACATAGCGGCCTGATTAATTCTACCCTGCAGCACGCGCAGCATCAGGCCGACCCGGAATGCCAGAAATTAGCTGCCGAGGTCAAGCACGCGCTGTATGCGATTCCTTTGATCGCTTTGATCAGGGAGCAGGCGCAAGTCATCTACGGGTACGACACGGTGAGTGCGCTCGACGACTATCCGATATTCTTGACGGTCGATGGGAAGGCGGCGGTTTCTCTCGCGCCGGAGCAATATCAGGCTTTGCTTGGGCCTGACAGTGCTGCACATGATTGGCGTCCGCTGGTGTATTTTCACCAGGTTTTGAACCAAGAAGGCAAGCTCGTCATGGTCAATGAAACGATCGGCAATCTGGCGCAGTTGGCCGACAGCTTACCGGTACTGCGCAGCCTGTATGCTGCCGATTTTAAAACTAATCGACATGAGGTGTTCTTGGCTGCACTCGGACTTGATAGGCAGGTGTTACTTGATTTTAAAGTGGCCGCTTCGTCACGCTGGTCTGCCGTCCACTATATGGGGGAGCAACGCTACCCTGAACGCGCGGATCAATTGCTCGAGACCCTGCGTCCTTATGTCGATATGGAGTCTACGGATGCCGGTCATTTGCCGCTCGATTTGACCGTGACTCCAGCATTTGTCAAGAAGGTTCTGGCGGCTGCTGGCGTAAGCCATTCCTCGGCAGCGGTGCAGGCGCGGGCATTGCTGTTACACGCGGTAGTTTGTGCGCGTTACTCCTCGGCCGCGCATTTCGGTAGTCACGATGACTCGGTGTTATCGCTGCGTCGGCTAGCCTTGGGTTTGCTCAACAGCGCAGTGCTGCTCGACCCTGCTGTCTTGCCTGTGGAGCAAAGAAATTTGCCGCGCGATCGTATTGATTCCTGGAGAAATGCCCTCGCCGGTGTGTCCGGTACATTCACTTGTTCGGCCATTATCAGTGCCAATATGCTCGATAGGATCAAGGGTATGTCGCTGGAATTCGCCGATGATATCAGACGATGGCTGCCTCCTGCCTGGTTGTGAAGCGGGCGCGGCAGGGGCGTAAAGTACCGTCTTTTTTTTCTTATATGAAAGCGTGATTCGATATGGTCTTACCAGTTCATTCCACTCGTGTGGGTTCGCCCACTACGGCTGCTACGGCTGACAATAACTGCACCGTTTGCCTGATGCAGACCAGACAGGGTGGGCCGCAATGCGATCATGTCGCGCCAGATAATCCAGTCGATGCCGGCTTGGCGCATCGCTTGAGTTCGGCGCGATCTGGCGCGCACGAGGATCGGCAGTATAGCGGCACAATAGCTGCTCGCGGCGCGCCTCTGTATGGTGCCGATTTACGCGGTGCGAATCTGAGTGGGCGCGATTTTTCCGGTGCCGACTTGCGCGGCGTCGATCTGCGCGGTGCCAATTTACGCGGTGCCAATTTACGCGGTGCCAATCTGAGTGGCGCTGACTTGAGTGGCGCTGACTTGAGTGGGGCAGATTTGAGTTGGGCTACGCTGGCAAATTCCTGTCTGCTTGAAACAATCTTGAGTGAGACGAAATTACATCAGACTAACTTTTGCCATGCCAAATTGAAGTCGGCACGGTTCGGCGCGCCTGCTGCGGCAGACTCCGTCATGATTGCGCGCGCTGCCAAGAAAGCCAAGTTTGAGCCGACCAAGCTGCTGCCGTTTGATTTTTCCGTCTTGGAGGATGGCGGCTTGATCGCTCACTCCCCATGGGTGGAGCACCGTTTGGCACTAGTTCCGGCCACAGCAGCGCAGCAAGCGCGAAAAATTTGTCTGGCTAAGCTCAGGCTTTCTACCGAGCTATGCAACGATAGATCTCGGGTCGAAGAGTACTTTAACAATATGACGGAAAAACATCGCCAATTCATCACCATGAGTGAATCGCTGGGCGCGCACATCGTTCCACTGTTAGGATGGAAGTATGTGCCGGGAAATTCGCTGCAAGCGCCGATGTATCATCTGGCGTTTCCGTTTTTCGAGGGCGGCGATTTGCGGAAGGTGCTGGCTGAACAGCCTTCGTTGCAGCAGAAAAAAATTTATATGGTGCAAATGTTGCAAAGGATAGAATCTTGTCATGCGCAAGGTTCTTATGATTTGGGTATCAAGGAGGGGCAATTCGTCAGAGATTTTGAAGGCGAGCGCGCGGTTCTCAAGCTGACGCCGAGTACCCTCAGCTACCGAACCAGCACCGAGATCTCCGGTGCCGTAAAGAAAAAAGAGCGGGATGCCTGGTATCTTGCCCCGGAAAAAAATGGTTACGATGTGGTGTCCAAACCCAGCGATATCTGGAGTGCTGGCATCGTTTTTCTGCGCATGTTGACTGGGAGGGATCCTCAGTTCATCGATGCGCAGGGAGAGGCCGTTTTTCAAGGCTTCCCTTTTTTTAAGTTTCTCAACGAGGGCGGATTGCCGCAGATTCCCGATGACTTGGACCCGGGTGCCAGAGAATTTTTATTATCTTGTTTGAAAACCGTTCCCTCAGAACGCTTGACCGCGAGCCGCCTGCTTGCGCATCCGTACTTGGCTGAGGCGGTGGCGCACGAGGCGGCGCTGGCGCTGGCGCCGGAATCGGAACTGGCACCGGATCAGGTGATCGCGCCGAGCACAGGGTGGAATTTTGCTGGTCTCGATTGCAGTGGCGCAGATTTCTCTGATGTCGATCTGGCTGCTGCCAACTTTGAAGCGGCGATGCTGCATGCGGCCAATTTCAGCCGCGCCGTGTTAACCGGGGCGAATTTTGCCGGCGCTACCCTCGATGAGGCGCGCTTCGATGATGCTGATCTGCACGGCGTTGATCTGAGCGGCGCCGATCTCAGGGCTGCGCACTTGTTGAACGCCAATTTGATGTCGGCGGTATTGCGCAATACCGATTTGCGTCAGGCCGACTTCAGTTCTGCCAATCTTTGCGCTAGCCAGTTTGACAACGCGCACTTGGAGCAAACCGTGTTCAAGAATGTGCACGCGGCTCAGGCGGAATTTAAGAATATGAGAATGGATGGTCACTTTGCGGGTGCCGATATGGCGGCGGCGAAGTTTATCGGACTCAGTCTGACGCGACAAGCCTTCAGTGACTTGGGCGGGCAATTCCAGGGGCTGAAAGAAGTGAGCCTGATTTTGCCACAAGCAGGTGATCCGGCTAACATCTGGGCGACAGCGTTCAACTATTATGGTGGCAGGCCGAATGACAACGTGCTGGTGCAAATTAACGCACTGCCTGATAGTGCCAATAAACGCAAGCTGATGCAGCATGTGCTTACACATACACTGACACAGGCACCTGAACAGAGCCAAGGGTGGCTGAGGTCGTCATTGTTTGATGCCATCGTTCGGAATCTGGATTTTTACCTGCAAGACCCGATTCTTAAACAAGATTTCATCATGCATGTGCTGCCACCAAGGCTAGCCGGCGTCGAGGAAAACGGTTTGTCCGGCTTGCTCAGTATTGAAAAAAAATTGTTGCCGCTGCTGATAGAATACAGCACGCAAAATTTACAAAAAGAAGCATCGAATTTTTATCTTGAACACAGCGGACTGATCAATTCGGTGCTTCACCATGCCGAAAAAAATTCGGATACGCTGTATCAGCAGGGTGCCGCAGAACTCAAACGCGCGTTGTACGCGATTGCGCAGGTGGCCTCGGTGCGCGCCGCGGCGCTTCACGTCTATGGTGTGGCAAGCCTCGAAGATCTCGATGATTATATGATTTTTTTTACTCCCGATGGGGCAGACGCCGTGATGTTGATGCCGCAACACTATCCAAATATGTTGAAATCCGATCCGGCGGAGCACAAATGGAAGGAACTGGCCTATTTTCATAAGACCCCGGTTGTCGTGGGAGGCGTCGAGACGGGCGATATCATGGTCAGTACATCGATTCGCAATGAAGAACAATTGATCAGTTCCTTGCCCATACTCCGGCATATTTATTTCCGCGATTGCAATCTATCACCGCATCAGTCTTTGTTGACGAAACTTGGCCTGGGCTCGCCCTTGCTGGAGGAGTTTGAAAATGCAGCGGCATCGCGCTATTCGAGCATCAAATATATTGGGCGCAACAAGTGCGAAGGAAGATATGATTTGCTGCACGAGGTCGTGCGCGCGTATGTCGATGTGGCGGCGCTCAGTGGCGGGCATTTACCGCTCGATTTGAGCGTTAATCAGACGTTTATCGATAAGGTTCTGCTGGCTAGCAACAAAACAGAGGCGTCGGCAGCGGAGCAGGCGCGCGCTTTGCTTGTGCACAGTGCAATTTTTGCACGCTATTCCTCGGCGGTTTGTTTCGGTCATGAAGATGAGTCTGTCGCGTCTTTACGCCGACTGGCATTAGGCTTGCTGAACTGCGCGGTCGCGCTGGACCCGCTGGTTTTACCCATTGAGCAAAGAGACTTGCCGCCCGAGAGTGTCGACTCTTGGAGGAATTCACTGGCCGGCCTGCCCGGTAGCTTTACCTGCTCGTCCGTGATCAGTCACCTCATGTTAGATAAACTCAAACGCACTTCGCCGGAGTGGCAGGAGGATATCAGACGCATGCTGCCTATTGCCTGGCAGTAAATGCTGAGACACGATGATTTTGCCTTTACTCGCCTATCATCTGCAAAACTCTATGCGATAGAATGGCAGTAAATTTATCTCTCCCAACCCTCAGCTCTGGATCTGTCGCCTATGCCCGTCTGTTCTTCTGTTTTGTTGCAAGTCAGCGCGCTGCATTTTCATTATCCGCAGCACTTGGTGTTTGATCAGTGGTCGGCGTCGTTCAGCGCTGGCGTCACCTTGGTGTGCGGGGGCGAGGGTAGTGGCAAAAGCACGCTGTTGCAGTTGATCGGCGGCGTGCTGCACGCGCAAGGCGGCAGCATATGCTTGGGTGAAGTTGATCTGCAGACGCCACAAGCGGCAGCCCAGGCTTGCGTGTTTCGCTCTGAGCCGCACAGTAGTGAATGGGATCAACTGACGGTGGCGGCCTATTTTTCACAGATGGCGGCGCGCTATGTGCATTTCGATACGACGCGCTTGGCCGTTGCCGTCGCCGGTTTATCCTTAACACCGCATAGCCACAAACAATTGTTCATGCTGTCGACCGGCAGTAAGCGCAAAGTCTGGCTGGCTGCAGCTTGGGCTGCCGGTGCCACGTTGACTTTGCTCGATGAAGCGTTTGCCGGATTGGATCACGCTTCGCTGTGTTTTTTTTGTGGCTTACTCAATCAAGTCAGTGACAATAGTCGGCAAGCCTGGATCTTAGCCTTGTACCAGGCACCGCCACAACTGCAGTTGCGCGCGGTGATCGATCTCGATGTATCAAATGCTGCGACTGCGCTCTCGCAGATTGGGTAAGTGCAGTCTGCATGGCAGTTTTAAGTGGCTGCACTTGCGCCGCTTTCGCGCGCTCGTTCCAGCATGAAATCGATGAAGGTGTGCGCCGCCTTGGTTTGATAACGGTTGGGCATGTAGAGCATAAATAATTCGCTGCCGAAAATACTCAGACGGTAGTCATCGAGCGTGGTCACGACCGCGCCGCTGTGGACTTCTTCTGCCACGACATAATCGGGCACCACGCCGACGCCAAGGCCGGCCAAGATCGCTTGCCGCAAGAATGGAAAATGCTCGGAGATCAGGGTAGGCTCGAGCATGACTTCTTCGCGTTGCTCAGCGCGGTAGGCCGACAGCCGCAATTGTTGGCCGATGACGGCCGAACTGATCAAAGCTACGCCTGCCAAGGCCGCCAGCGTGCGCGGCATGCCGTGTCGCTCGGCATAGGTGCTGGTGGCGCAGGCGATGTAGCGTACCGTACCGAGTTGGCGTGCCACCAAGGTTTGCGGTGGCTGTGACATGACGCGCACGGCGATGTCGATTTCATCGCGCATCAAGTCATCGACGCGATTTTCAAACAAGACTTGCAGCACGATGGCCGGATAGGCGCGTTTGAATTCAATCAGCCAGGGTGCCATCACCATTTGGCCGTAACCGCTGGGAACGCTCAAACGCACCCGGCCTTGCAAGCTTTGCCCCAGGCTTTGTATGGTTTCGCGCGCGGCGAACAGTTCATTTTGTATACCCAGACCATGTTGGTACAGACGCTGGCCGATTTCGGTCGGCTCGACGCGTCGTGTGGTACGCCGCACCAGTTGGGCACCGACCGCGCGTTCCAGTTGCGCCAGATGGTAGCTGACATTGGCACGCGTCATCTTGAGTTTTTTAGCGGCTTGGCTGAGATTGCCGGCGTCGATGATTTCCACCAGCAGGGTCAGAGAATGTAGATCCATCTTTATCCATGTCAAAGAATTTTTGACACTATGTCGTTTAAATTTGGTATTGTCAAATTCGATAGAACGATTGAGAATGGGTTTTTGCTCAGTCGGCAGCGTGCCGCTTCGGGCCATTCTTCGAAAAGAGAGTTTTCATCATGCGTGAAGCCGTTATCGTCGCCACTGCCCGTACGCCGCTGACCAAGGCGCATCGTGGTGAATTCAATAGCACCCCGGGGCCAAGTTTGGCGGCCTTGGCCGTGCGTGCGGCGGTTGAGCGCGCCGGTATCGATCCGGCCTTGATCGAAGATGCGATTCTCGGCTGCGGCTATCCGGAAGGAACCACCGGCCGCAATGTCGCGCGTCAGGCGGTGCTGCGTGCCGGTTTGCCGATCTCGATTGCCGGTGCCACGGTCAATCGCTTTTGCGCTTCCGGTTTACAAGCCATTGCCATGGCGGCTGGCCGTATCATCGTCGATGGCGCACCGGCCATGATTGCCGGTGGCGTCGAAAGTATTTCGCAGATACGTAGCCGCGAAGGCAGCGACAGCAGTATCGATCCGTGGATCGCCGAACATCAGCCGGCGCTGTATCACAGCATGATAGAAACCGCCGACCTGGTGGCGGCACGGTATGGCATCAGTCGGGAAGCGCAGGATCAGTTTGCCTTGGCAAGTCAGCGCAAGACTGAGGCGGCACAACTGGCCGGTCGCTATCAGGCCGAAATCGTCGCCTGCGAGACCAGCATGGCTTACACCGATAAAGTGACCGGGGTGAGTGCGCAGCGTCGCGTCACGGTCGCGGCCGATACCTGCAATCGTCACGGCAGCACCTATGCGGCGTTGGCCCAGTTGGCCCCGGTGCGCGGGGTGGGGCAATTCATCAGTGCCGGCAATTCTTCTCAGTTGGCCGACGGTGCCTCGGCGTGTGTGATGATGGAAGCGCGTCTGGCTGAGCAGCTTGGCGTCACGCCGCTCGGTGCTTTTCGCGGGCTGGCGCTGGCCGGTTGCGCACCGGAAGAAATGGGCATAGGGCCGGTGTATGCGGTGCCGAAGTTGTTGCAGCGGCATGGTTTGTCCGTCGATGACATCGATTTATGGGAACTCAATGAAGCTTTCGCCTCGCAAGCGATTTATTGTCAGCAGCGCTTAGGTATTGCCGATGAACGTTTGAACGTCAATGGCGGCGCGATCGCGCTCGGCCATCCGTTCGGTATGACCGGCGCGCGCTTGGTTGGGCATGTGCTGTTGGAAGGACAACGGCGCGCTGCGCGCTATGCGGTGGTGACGATGTGTATCGCCGGCGGTATGGGTGCGGCCGCTTTGTTTGAAATTTATTGAGCGACCACGGAGACATACGCATGGATCTTTCATTGAGCACTGAAGAGCAAACATTCCGCGCCGAGGTGCAGGCATTTTTACGCGCTGAGCTCAATCCCGCCTTGGCCGACAAAGTACGCTGTGGTATCCGGCTGACGAAAGCCGATATGCAGCATTGGCATGCCGTACTGCAGGCGCGCGGCTGGTTGGCCAATCACTGGCCACGTGCATTCGGTGGGCCGGGTTGGAGCACGGTGGAGAAATATATTTTTGAGCACGAGTGCGCGCTCGCCTGCGCGCCGCGCATTGTTCCGTTCGGCGTCAATATGTTGGGGCCGGTATTGATTAAATACGGCACGCCGGCGCAGCAACAGCATTGGTTGCCACGCATATTAGATGGCAGTGATTGGTGGTGCCAGGGTTATTCCGAGCCCGGGGCCGGTTCCGATTTGGCCGCGGTACAAACTACGGCTATCCATGCCGGCGATTGTTATCTGGTTAATGGCCAAAAGACATGGACCACGTTGGCACAGCACGCGAATATGATTTTTTGTTTGGTGCGCAGCGATCGCAGCGCCAAGAAACAGGAGGGTATCAGCTTTCTGCTGATCGACATGCATAGTCCCGGGGTGGAAGTGCGGCCGATTATCACCCTCGATGGCGAACACGAAGTGAATGAAGTATTTTTTCATGATGTACGCGTGCCCTTGGAAAATTTAGTTGGCACGGAACATCGTGGTTGGAGTTGTGCCAAGTATTTGCTCACGTATGAGCGCACGAATATCGCTGGCATAGGCTTTTCGTTGGCAGCACTGGCCGAACTCAAGCGCGTCGCGGCCAGCCTGTACCGCAACGGTCGTCCGCTGGCGGAAGATGCTTTGTTTGCGGCCCGGCTGGCGCGCGTAGAAATCGATTTAGCCAATATGCAGACCACCAATTTACGCGTGATCGCCGCGGTGGCTGATGGTGGTGTGCCCGGTGCTGAGAGTTCCATGTTGAAAATTCGCGGCACTGAAATTCGCCAGGAAATTCATGCCCTGATGCTGCGTGCACGCGGGCCGTCGGCGTTGTTGGCATGGCCCGATGACATGGCGTCGCAGGTGCCGGGCGCACGCGCGGCAGCCGGCTATTTTAATAACCGCAAGCTGTCGATTTTCGGCGGTTCGAATGAAATTCAAAAAAATATCATCGCCAAGATGATCTTGGGTTTGTGAGGGGTATGGTATGAATTTTGAATACAATCAGGAGCAGCGCATGCTGGCCGACAGCTTGCAGCGCTATTTTTCCCAACACGCTACACCCAGCCAGATGGCGTCGACCGGCAGCGCGCAGTGGCAGCAGATAATCGAACTCGGTGCGCCGGCGATGTTGTTTGATGAGCTGTGCGGCGGCCTCGGTGGCAGTGCGTTTGATGTGATGCTGGTGTTCGAAACCGCCGGTCAAGCCTTGCTGCGTCTGCCATTGCTGAGTACGCTGCTGTGCGGCAGCGCTTTGGCGCGCGCCGGCAGCCCGCTTCAACAAGATTATTTGGTGGCACTGCTGGCAGGGCAAGCGCAGGCCGCCTGGGCCCATCAGGAAGCCGATGGCCATTATGAAGATTGGCAAGTCGCTTGTCGGGCCCAAGCCCATGCCGAGGGTTGGCAGCTCGACGGTGTCAAAGTCTTGGTACAACATGCCGAGTCGGCCGATAGCTTCATCGTTTCGGCGCGTACTGCAGGTGCCAACCACGAACGCGAAGGGATTTCCCTATTTGTGGTGCCGCGCACTGCGCTTGGTTTGACGTTGCAGCACGGTGCGCAAATCGAAGGCGGCACGCTCAGCCGATTGCAGTTCGATCATCTGATCTTGCCGGCCACGGCACTGCTAGCTTGCACCGGTGCCGCGGCCGAGATACTCGATTATTGTACCGGCAGAGCGCTGTTGGCTTTGTGCGCAGAGGCGCTCGGTGCCATGACAGCGGCCAAGCAGGCGACCTTGAGCTACCTGCAGACACGCACGCAGTTCGGTGTGCTGATCGGTAGTTTCCAAGCTTTACAACATCGTATGGTCGATCTGTATATCGAGATTGAACAAGCGCGCTCGGCCGTTATCAATGCGGCCGCCAGTTTTGCTGCCGATGGCTACGCTGATGCACGCGCCTTGTCGGCGGCAAAATTCACCATAGGACGGGTAGCAAAACAGGTGGCCGAAGAATGTATACAACTGCACGGCGGTATGGGCATGAGTTGGGAATTGCCACTGGCGCATTATGCCAAACGCCTGATCATGATCGACCATCAGTTTGGCGATGAAGATCACCATTTGCAGCGCTATATGGCGTTGAGCGCTGCGGCCGACGCGATAAAATTGAAGAGTGAGTCAAGCATGGATTTGTTTACTACCAGTCAAGACAGCGCTGCGGCAGCGGCAGCCCACGCTGCTGACGCGGCACTGCAGGCGACTCAGATTGCCGGCGTGACGGCGGCCACACCGGTGCGTAACATTGCGTTGGTGGCGGTGATCGGTGCCGGCACCATGGGCAGTGGCATTGCGATGAATTTTCTCAATGCCGGTGTCCCGGTATTATTGTTAGAGATGCAGGCCGAGGCTCTGGCGCGCGGTCGTGCCACTATTTTGAACACTTACGATGCCGCGCTGGCTCGCGGTAAACTCAGCACGGCTGAACGCGATGCGCGTATGGTTTTGCTCAGCACCACCTTGCGCTACGAAGACATTGCCGCAGCTGATTTGGTCATTGAAGCGGTGTTTGAAGACATGGCCGTTAAACAGCAGGTGTTTGCCCGACTCGACGCGGTCATGAAGCCTGGTGCAATCCTGGCTTCGAATACCTCGACACTCGATATGAATCAGATCGCCGCCTTCACCGGACGCCCGCAAGATGTGCTTGGCTTGCATTTCTTCAGTCCAGCCCATGTGATGCGCTTGCTGGAAGTGGTGCGCACCGCGCAGACTGCGCCCGAGGTCTTGGCCAGCGTGATGCTGTTGGCGAAAAAAATCAATAAGGTGGCAGTCGTGTCTGGGGTGTGCGACGGCTTCATCGGTAACCGCATGTTGCGCTTTTACCGCGAACAGGCGCTGGCGCTGGTGGAACAGGGCGCGACGCCACAACAAGTCGATCTGGCGCTCGAACGTTGGGGCATGGCGATGGGGCCGTTCCGGATGGCCGATCTGGCCGGTCTCGATATCGGTTGGGCGGTACGCAAACGGCAATATGCAGCCGATCCGAGCATGCGTCGCTCAGTCATTGCCGATCGTTTGTGCGAAGCCGGGCGCTTCGGTCAAAAGAGTGGTGCCGGTTGGTACGCCTACGCGCCGGGTGGGCGCAGCGCCTTGCCGGACGCGGCGGTAACGCAATTGATCGCACAAGTGCGGAGTGAACACGGCATGACAGCGCGTCCTATCAATGATGAGGAAATTGTCGAGCGCTGTATGTTTGCCTTGGTGAATGAGGGGGCGCGGATCGTGGAGGAGGGGATTGCCGCGCGCTGCGCGGATGTCGATTTGGTGTATTTAGCCGGTTACGGTTTTCCGGCGTACCGCGGCGGGCCCTTGTTCTGGGCCGAGCAAATCGGCTGGACTGCGGTGCTGGCCAAGCTGAAGGAATTTGCTGCCTTGGGCGCTGCCGATGCGCGCTTCTGGCAGCCGGCTGCCTTGTTAGTCCGCTTGGCGCAGGCGGGATCGGCGTGATGGTGCCGACACATTTGCGCTTCTGGCCGCCGACACAGTCACACAGTTTGACGGTGCCGCAGACTAGCCTGCCGCATAATCTTGAGGTTGCAGCGGCACGCTATCCGGATAAAACTTTTCTGATTTTTTACGATACCCACATCAGTTATCGCCGCTTCGCGCATGAAGTCGAGTTGTTGGCTGGTTTTTTGAGTGAGCACTGCGGCGTGCGCAAAGGTGAGAGGGTGCTGCTGTACTTACAAAATAGTCCGCAATTCGTGCTTGCCTATTATGCGATTCTGCGTCTCGGTGCGGTGGTGGTACCGATTAATCCCATGAACTTGACCGAGGAATTGCGCCATTATGTCAGCGATACGGCGGCCAGCGTGGCCTTCGTGCCGCAGGATTTATTAGTGCAGATGCAGCCCTTGCTGGCCGAAGGCTTACAACATCTTATCGTGGCAGCCTATGCTGACTATCTCGAGGTCCCGAGTGATCTGACGATTCCTGACTTTGTCCGGGCCGCACGACTGCCCTTGGCTGGCCCCGGCATCACGCTCTGGAGTGCTGCCTTGGCGGCGCACTTGCAGGCCGCGCCGGTCAGCGTCGGGCCGGACGATTTATGCGTCATGCCTTACACGTCCGGCACCACCGGTCAGCCCAAGGGCTGTATGCATACCCATGCCTCGGTGATGTATAACGTGGTCGCCAGCATGCAGTGGTTCGGTGCCCAACAAGACAGTGTGGCGCTGGCAGCGCTGCCGTTTTTTCATGTGACCGGCATGCAGGGCAGTATGAACGGGCCGCTGTATATCGGCGCGACCTTGGTGCTGTTGGCGCGCTGGGACCGCGATACTGCGGCCGAATGCATACGGCGCTACCGGGTCACGGCGGTGCAATTGATTTCCACCATGGTGGTCGATCTGTTGGCCAGTCCTCGGGTTGATGACTATGATTTATCCTCCTTACGTCGTGTCAGCGGTGGCGGTGCGGCGATGCCACAGGCGATTGCGCAGAAATTCCAGGATTTGCTGGCCTTGCCGTATGTCGAGGGTTACGGTATGTCGGAAACCATTGCACCCACCCATATCAACCCGCCGCAGCGTACTAAGCAGCAGTGTCTGGGAATTCCGATTTACGATGTCGATGCACGCTTGCTCGATCCCGATACGCTGCAGCCGGCCTTGCCTGGGGCCGTGGGGGAAATCATCGTGCATGGTCCGCAAGTGATGCGAGGCTATTGGAATAACAGCGCGGCCACGGCGGCGGCCTTCATCGAGCTCGATGGCAAACGGTTTTTGCGCACCGGTGATTTGGCGCGTATCGATGAAGATGGCTATTTTTTCATGGTCGACCGCTTGAAACGCATGATCAATGCCGCCGGCTTCAAGGTTTGGCCAGCCGAAGTCGAGGCCTTGATGTATCGGCATCCGGCCATCCGCGAAGTGTGTGTGGTGGCACGCAGCGACGCGCGGCGTGGTGAAACCGTGGCGGCGGTAGTGGTGCTGCATACCGCCATGCGTGGCTTGCTCAGCGAACAGGATTTAATTGATTGGGCGCATCAGAATATGGCGGCATACAAAAGCCCGCGCAGCATTATCTTTCGCGAGGCATTGCCGAAGTCGGGCAGCGGTAAGCTTGAGTGGCGCCGCTTGCAAAGTGAAATCAGTGCTGCCCTCAGTACTACCGACTGTCAGGCCACATAGTGGGAGGCGGTATCGCCGGCATGGACGTGCTTTTGAAACATGTCAAGTAAAGTGCTGTAGCGCTCGCCTTGTTCACGATCGAGCACGACTTCGTCACGAGCCGGGCAATAGTCACCGGTGACAGCTCAAGCGAGACTGGAGTTGGGGACGGTAAACAATTGGCCTGAGTATTGCAAAAAAATTCACGCAATGGTCACACTCGGCGTTGATAATGGGGTTCGACTAATTTTTTGTTCGGAGCCTCATGCCGCGCCATTTTCTTGAACAAACTTTCGCGCGTTTCGTGCGTAACCATGATCTGGGGCGGCATTTTCGACGCCACGCGGTGCTCGAAACCCTCAGCGGCAGCGCCGTGGACAAGCACTTGGCACCGCTGCAGGAAGAGCAATTGAACGCCGCTGCCCAGATGGCCGTGCCAGCGCTGCTGCAGTCGCTGGGCAGTAGTTCGGCTGGACTGTCTGAAGCCGCGGCCGCGGCCGTGCGCGCTGTCAGCGGTTTGAATGTCATCGATCAGCAAAAAACGCTGCCGTGGTGGTGGCATTTGTGGGCTTGCTATCGCAATCCCTTCAATCTCTTGCTCACGGTATTGGCAACGATTTCTTATCTGACCGATGATTTCAAGGCTTGCAGCGTGATTCTGGCCATGGTGCTGCTGTCGACGGTGATGCGCTATGTGCAGGAAACCCGCTCATCCAAGGCGGCCGATCAGTTGAAGGCGCTCGTCAGTAATACCGCTACCGTGCTGCGACCGGCTGCCAGTGCTGGCGCGGCAGCTCAGCGCTTGGAAGTGGCATTGAAGTTTTTGGTGCCTGGCGATGTCGTGCAATTATCGGCCGGCGATATGATTCCGGCTGATGTGCGGGTGTTGACGGCGAAAGATTTGTTTCTCAGTCAAGCTGCCATGACCGGTGAATCCTTGCCGGTCGAGAAATTTGCCGAGGCCGCCGTCGCGGCGACGCCGCTGGAATCGGCCACACTGTGCTTCATGGGGACGAATGTGGTCAGTGGTGCCGCCACGGCAGTGGTGTTGGCGATCGGCAGTCATACTTATTTCGGCACCTTGGCCGACCGGGTGATGACGTCTGGGCGTGGTCCGACCGCGTTTCAGACCGGCGTCAATCAAGTCAGTTGGGTGTTAATCCGCTTCATGTTGGTGATGACGCCGCTGGTGTTTTTCATTAACGGTTTTACCAAGGGCGACTGGCTCGAAGCATTTTTGTTTGCGCTGTCGATTGCGGTTGGCTTGACGCCCGAGATGTTGCCGGTGATTGTGACGTCGACCCTGGCCAAGGGCGCGGTGATTTTATCGCGCAAAAAGGTGATCGTGAAACGGCTCGATGCGATTCAAAATTTCGGCGCCATGGATATTTTATGTACCGATAAAACCGGCACGTTGACGCAGGATAAAGTGTCGCTGACACGTCATCTCGATGCCTATGGTCAGCCATCACAAGTCGTGTTCGAGTACGCCTATCTGAACAGTTATTATCAGACCGGTTTGAAAAATTTACTCGATGTCGCCGTACTCGAGCACGTCGATGCGCCGCTCGGTGCCCGTTTGGCCGCTGCTTGTCACAAGATCGATGAAGTGCCGTTTGATTTCAGCCGTCGCCGCATGAGTGTCGTCGTCAGCCAGGCGTCCGGTGAGCATCTGTTGGTTTGTAAGGGGGCGGTGGAAGAAATTCTCGGCTGCTGCAGCGCGGTGCAAGATGGTGAGCAGGTCGCAGCCTTGACGCCGGCCGTGCTGGCGCAATTGCAGGCGGTATCGGCTCAATTGAATGCCGAGGGCTTGCGGGTGGTGGCGGTGGCACGGCGTCAGTTTGCCGTAACACAGGCCACGTATGGTGTCGCCGATGAGTCTGACTTGGTGCTGCTCGGCTATCTGGCCTTTCTCGATCCGCCCAAGGAATCGACCGCGCCGGCTTTGAAGGCTTTGCGCGCCAACGGCATCACGGTGAAGATACTGACCGGTGATAATGCGCTGGTGACGGCGAAAATTTGTCGCGAAGTCGGACTGGAAGTCGAGGGTATGCAGTTAGGCAGCGATATCGCCGGTCTCAGCGATGCCGAATTGCTGCCGCTGGCACAGGCGACGACGGTGTTTGCCAAGCTCAGTCCGCTGGATAAGGAGCGCATCGTGCGCGTCTTGCACGAGCATGGGCACGTGGTTGGGTTTATGGGCGACGGTATCAATGATGCGGCGGCCCTGCATGCGGCTGATATCGGTATTTCGGTCGATACCGCGGTCGATATTGCCAAAGAAGCGGCCGATATCATTTTGCTGGAAAAGAGTTTGATGGTACTCGATGAAGGTGTGATCGAGGGGCGCAAGACCTTTGCCAATATGCTTAAATATATCAAGATGACTGCGAGCTCGAATTTTGGGAATGTGTTTTCGGTGCTCATCGCCAGCGCTTTTTTACCGTTTCTACCTATGCTGCCGGTGCAATTGCTGGTGCAAAACCTGTTTTATGATATTTCTCAAGTCGCGATTCCCTTCGATCATGTCGATGCCGAGTTCTTGCGCCAGCCGCAGCGCTGGAATCCGGCCGATCTCGGGCGCTTCATGGTGTTTTTCGGTCCGGTCAGTTCTTTGTTTGATCTGCTGACCTTTGCGCTGTTGTGGTATGTGTTTCATATCAATACGCTCGATCAGCAGGCGCTGTTCCAGTCGGCTTGGTTTGTCGAAGGTTTGCTGTCACAAACGCTGATTGTGCATTTGATACGCACGCGTAAAATTCCTTTCATACAGAGTCGCGCCGCTTGGCCCTTGATCGGCATGACAGCGGCGGTGATGGTTTGTGGTTTGGCTTTGCCATTTTCTGCGCTGGCCGGCTATTTCAAGTTTGTCGCTTTGCCAGCTGGGTATTTGCCCTGGTTGCTGGCGCTGTTGTTCTGTTACATGCTGCTGACCCAAGCCATGAAACACTGGTATGCGCGGCGCTATAGATGGCAATGAGTTGGCAATGAGCCGGCGCGGATGCGCCGATTCTGTTGCTGGCCACGTTTCCGATACGAAACTAATTTGAATAGGCGGGTGTTTACTCGCCTATTCCGCGCTTCCAATTCTCTCTGCCCCGTCAATAATAAGCCTGTGTACTTGCGTGAATAAAGCATTTATTGCTTTTCAGAAATGACAGGAGTCGGCAATGGCCGAAGAAAGCGATCTCGAAAAAACCGAACCGGCCTCCCAGAAGCGCCTTGACCAGGCGCGTGAAGAGGGGGATGTGCCACGTTCGCGCGAGTTGTCGACCTGTACCATTTTACTGGCTGCCGGCGCGGCTTTTTGGAGTCTTGGTGATGGCTTGGTGCGGGAGCTGAGCCGCAGTCTGACGGCTGGCTTGATGTTTGATCGCTCGAGCGCCTACGATTTCAATTTACTCATCGGTCAGCTCGGCATGAATCTGTTTCAGGTGGCACTGGCCTTCGCGCCGGTCGCTGGGGTACTGGTGATTGTGGCGCTGGCTTCGCCGGTGCTGATTGGCGGCTGGTTGTTCAGTGCCAAGGCTTTGGCACCGAATTTCGGTCGTATGAATCCTATCTCCGGTCTCGGGAACATGGTTTCGTCACGGGCTGGGGTGGAATTGGTTAAGGCAGTGATTAAAACTTTGATCGTCGGTAGCGTCGCGTGGATCGTCATCATGGGTCAGAAGCAGGCGATTTTCGGTTTGCCGCTGGAATCTCTGCATGCCGGTATCAGCCACGTCGGCCATATGTTGTTGGTGTGTTTTATGTCGATTGTCGGTGCTTTGGTGCTGATTGCGGCCATCGATGCGCCGTATCAGATGTGGCACTACGCTGACAAGCTGAAAATGACGCGCCAGGAAATGATCGAGGAAGCCAAGGAAGCCAACGGGAATCCGCAGATGAAAGCCAAAATTCGCCAACAACAGCGCGAAATGGCACGGCGTCGAATGATGGCGGAAATTCCGACGGCCGATGTGATCGTCACTAACCCGACCCACTATGCGGTGGCTTTGAAATATACCGAAGGTGGTAACGGTGCACCGAAAGTGGTGGCCAAAGGGGCTGATGAGATCGCGGCGAAAATTCGTGAAATCGGTAAAGAAAATAATATTCCGCTGCTGGCCGCACCGCCGCTGGCGCGTGCTTTGTACAAGCATACCGAACTGGGTCAACAAATCCCCGAAGCCTTGTACGCCGCAGTAGCCGAAGTGCTGGCCTATGTGTATCAGTTGCGGACCTATCGTGAACATGGTGGCGTGCGCCCGCAGTTGCCGGAAAAATTGGATGTGCCGGCTGAGTTGGACCCGAATAATGCATCAGGAGTTAGCGTATGAACAGTCTGAAATTACCTCTGTGGATGGCTGGCTTGAACGGCCGTGCGCTGGCTGCGCCGATGCTGATCATCTTAATGCTGGCGATGATGGTGCTGCCGCTGCCAGCTTTCATTCTCGACGTGTTTTTCAGTTTCAATATCGCCATCGCCATCATCGTGCTGCTGACCAGTTTGTACACGGTCAAGCCGCTTGATTTCATGGTGTTTCCGACGGTCTTGTTGGTGAGTACTATGTTGCGTCTCTCGCTCAACGTCGCCTCGACCCGGGTGGTGCTGACCGAAGGGCATACCGGTCCCGATGCGGCCGGTAAAGTGATTGAAGCGTTCGGCCATTTCCTGATCGGTGGAAATTACACGGTTGGTATCGTGGTGTTTGTGATTTTGACGATTATTAATTTTACTGTTGTGACCAAAGGTGCCGGCCGTATCGCTGAAGTTGGTGCCCGTTTTGCACTCGATGCGATGCCGGGTAAGCAAATGGCCATCGATGCCGATCTCAACGCCGGCCTGATCGCCGAACAAGAAGCACGCCGTCGCCGCACCGAAGTTTCGCAAGAAGCCGAGTTCTACGGTGCCATGGATGGTGCGAGTAAATATGTACGTGGTGATGCCGTCGCCGGCATCATGGTGACGGTGATTAATATCGTCGGTGGCTTGGTGGTGGGGATGGTGCAGCATGATCTCGATTTTGCCGAAGCCTTGAAAAACTATACGCTGTTGGCCATCGGTGATGGCTTGGTGGCGCAGATTCCATCTTTGATCATTTCCACCGCCGCCGGTATCGTCGTCTCGCGCGTGGCCAGTGATCAGGATATCAGCGGTCAATTGATCGGCCAGCTGTTTGCCAAGCCACAGGTGATGTTCATTACCGCCGGCATCGTCGGCGGCATGGGAATTATTCCGGGCATGCCGCATGTGGCTTTCATTATGTTGGCGGCGGTGTTGGGTGGTTCCGGCTATTTGGTGCAGAAAAAAGCCACCGCGGCGGCACAGGAACCGGTCAAGAGCGATGCGCCGGCGCCGGTGGCGCAGGAAATGGAAGAGGCTACTTGGCAAGATATTCTGCCGGTCGATACGCTGGGCTTGGAAGTCGGTTATCGCCTCATTCCGCTGGTGGATAAATCGCAGGGCGGCGAGTTGCTGCGTCGGATTAAAGGCATACGCAAGAAGTTCGCCCAAGAAGTCGGTTTCTTGTCGCCACCGGTACATATACGCGACAATCTTGAATTAAAACCTTCGGCTTATAAGATCGCCTTGAAAGGCGTCGAAGTCGGTTCCGGCGAAGCGATGAACGGGCAGTTTTTGGCGATTAACCCGGGGATGGTGTCGGGTCCTTTGCCTGGTCCGGAAACCACCGACCCAGCGTTCGGTTTGCCAGCCGTGTGGATCGACTCCAGCATGCGTGAACAAGCCCAATCGATGGGTTATACCGTGGTCGATGCCGGTACCGTGATTGCCACGCACTTGAATCACTTGATCACGACTCATGCGGCGGAATTACTTGGTCGTCAAGAGGTACAGCAATTACTCGATCATTTGGCCAAAGAAATGCCGAAGATGGTGGAAGATTTGGTGCCGAAATTATTGTCTTTATCGGTATTGCAAAAAGTTTTGCAAAATTTATTGCTCGAGGGCGTACATATCCGCGACATGCGCACGATTATCGAAACCCTGTCTGAACAAGCCGTGCAAACTCAGGATGCCGCTGAATTGACGGCGCAAGTGCGGATTGCACTCGGTCGTGCGATTGTTCAGCAGATTTTCCCGGCGACTAATGAGTTGACCGTGATGACGCTGGACGCTCGTTTGGAACGCTTGCTCATGCAAGCACTCAATGCCGGCGGCAATGATGGTGCAGCGCTTGAGCCAGGCTTGGCCGATACCTTAACCAGTCAGACCGAAATCGCGGCCAAGCATCAAGAGCAACTGGGCATGACGCCGGTGTTGTTGGTGCCGGCACCTTTGCGCGCCTTGTTATCAAAATTTTTACGCCGGACTTTACCGCAATTGAAAGTCTTGTCGCACGCCGAATTACCGGAAACAAAAACCATTAGAGTTACCAGCCTTGTTGGAGGGCAATCATGAACGTCAAAAAATTTACAGCCAATACGTCGCGTGAAGCATTGCGTCTGTTGCGCGAGGCCTTAGGTGCCGATGCGGTGATTTTATCGAACCGCAATGTTGACGGTCAGGTCGAAATTCTCGCCATTGATGACAGCGCTATTCATGCTTTGACACCGCAGACTGCCAGCACCGTAGCGGCCGCCAAAAGCCCCACGCCCAACGCCATTCCTGATACGCCGCGCATCACGCCGCCGTATGCTGCGCCAGTGCGTGCCGCGATCCGCATGCCTGAACCAGTGCTGGCGGCCGCGCCCAAGTCTTCCGAAATGAGCGACATGATGAGTGAAATTCGCTCGATGCGCAGCATGCTCGAGGCGCAGTTGGCGGAGCTGTCTTGGAGTCAAACCCAGCAACGCCAACCGCATAAGTCTGAAGTACTGAAGGAAATGCTGGCGACCGGCTTGAGTGCCAGTTTGTCGCGTTTTTTGGTCGCCAAGTTGCCCGATGATCAGACTGCCGCAGCGGGAATAGAGTGGGTTAAAGCGATCTTGGCGCGTAATTTGTCGGCCATCGACAATGAAAATGAAATTTTGGAAAAAGGCGGCGTGTACGCCTTGGTCGGCCCGACTGGTGTAGGCAAAACCACCACCACGGCAAAACTGGCAGCGCGTTGCGTGATGCGCCACGGCCCTTCGCAATTGGCGCTCATCACCACCGACGGCTATCGTATCGGTGGCTATGAGCAGTTGCGTATCTATGGAAAAATCTTGGGCGTGATGGTGCATGCGGTGAAAGATGAAAGCGATTTGCGCATCGCCTTGTCTGAGCTCAAGAATAAACATACGGTACTCATCGATACGGTCGGCGTCAGTCAGCGCGATAAAATGGTGACTGATCAGGTGGCGATGCTCTCGGGTGCCAATACCGAAGTCAAGCGCTTGCTCTGTTTGAATGCGACTTCGACCGGTGAAACGCTCAGTGAAGTGGTACGGGCGTATCAGGGCAGTGGTTTGGCTGGCTGTATTTTGACTAAGCTCGATGAGGCGGCCACCATCGGTGGGGTACTGGATATCGCGATTCGTCAGAAACTGACTTTGTATTATGTGGCCAGCGGTCAGCGCGTTCCGGAAGATTTACATGTCGCCAACAAGCAGTACTTGGTCGACCGCGCCTTTAAACTCAAACGCGAAACGGCGGCCTTCCGCTATCTCGATGAAGAATTGCCTTTGCTCATAGCCGGTGCGGCACGCGCCGGTCAAAGCTTGGTGCGGGAGGTGTCTCTTGGCTAATTTCGATCAAGCAGAAGGTTTGCGTCGTTTACTCGCCGGTCCGAAACCGCGCGTACTGAGTTTTTTGTCGGTGCTTGAGGAAGAGGATAAGAGCGCTATGATGGTCAATCTCGGCGTTTCTTTGGCACGTCAGGGAAGTGAGATCTTGATGGTTGATGCGCGTTCGTCAGGAAACAGTATCGGTGCATGGTTAAATGCCAAAAATGACATGAGCTTATTGGATGTCGCGAAACAACAGCGTACAATGCACGAGGCAGTTAAAATCGCCGCGGCCGGCTTGTCAGTGGCGATGTTGTCGCGCCATTCCTGGCAGTTGTCGAGTTTGCCGGAGCCACAGGCGCGTCGTTTGGCCAGTGTGTTCGATATGGCAGTGCAGCGCTATGACTTGGTGGTGGTCGATGCCGATATCGATAGCGACGATGCGTTTCCGCTCGCTTCACTCGATGACAGTGAAGTGATCTTGCAAGTGTCGGCCGATCCGGCGGCGATCAAGGCGGCATATGGCTTGATCAAGCGGATCAGCAGTCGTCTCGGTCGTCGCTCTTTCAGTATCTTGGTATCCGGGGTATCGGAACGCGAAGCGAATTTAATTTTTACGAATATGGCGCAGGCGGCCAGTCGTTATTTGGCTGTGCCCTTGCGTTTTGTCGGTTATGTACCGGACGATGAAGATGTCAGGAAGGCGGCGCATCAGGGACAATCGGTGATCGATGCCTTCCCTAAAGCGCATGCCTCATTGGCGTTTTCGCGACTGGCCCGTGGTTTTGCCGCGACGGCACGTTCTACTTTGTGTTTGCACGGCTTACCTGAGTTGGGTGTCGGTCTCGGAATTTAATTTACTATGTACACCGCTAGCGGAAAAGCAGATAAAAATTTTCTCCTCAGGGAGCATGCGCCACTGGTTAAGCGTCTCGCTTACCAGTTGAAGGCGCGCCTGCCTCCGAGTGTCGAGGTCGATGACCTGATACAAGCTGGCATGATTGGTTTGCTCGATGCGGTCAATCGCTATGAAGATACCCATGGCGCACAGTTTGAAACCTATGCCGTTCAGCGCATTCGTGGTGCCATGCTCGATGAATTACGGAACACCGATTGGTTGCCGCGCGGCGTAAGACAGAATATGCGCAAGATAGAAACGGCAATGAACGTTTTGCAGCAGAAAATGGGTCGTCCGCCGACCGAAACGGAGGTCGCCAAGTCGCTCAAAATGACACTCGGTGAATACCAAGACTTGCTCGGTGACAGCGGTGGCCATCAATTGGTGTATTACGAAGATTTTCATGATGCCGACACCAAAGAGCATTTTCTCGATCACTACAGTTCAGACAGCGCTGGCGATCCCTTGCAGGATTTGCTCAATGATGATTTTCGTGATGCCGTCATCGGTGCCATTGACAGTTTGCCGGAGCGCGAGAAGTTGTTGATGGGCTTGTACTATGAGCAAGAATTGAATCTCAAAGAAATCGGTGTCGTGATGGGTGTCTCCGAATCACGGGTATCGCAATTGCATAGTCAGGCCGTGGCGCGGATGCGTGCGTTTTTAAGGGAGAAGGCGTGGACTGGGCTAGCTTAGCAGGATTGATCCTGGTAGTGGTCGGCATCGGTGCCGGCCAATTGATGGAAGGCGGGCGCTTGTCTTCGCTGGTGCAGCCGGCCGCTTTCGTGATCGTCGTGCTCGGTACCTTGGGGGCGGTGCTGTTGCAAAGCCGCTTGGCGACATTCCGCCAGGGCGTGCGCATGTTCCGCTGGGTGCTCTCTGAGCCGCCCGACAATAGCCGTAAAAACGTCCAAGATGCTTTGATCTGGAGCGTGGTGGCGCGTCGCGAAGGCTTTCTCAGTCTCGAGCGCTACATGACGGCATCGAGCGACCCCTTCATCAGCAAAGGTTTGCGCTTGGTTATCGATGGCGTCGATCCGGTGCGCCTCAAAGATATACTTGAGGTGGATATTTCACTGTATGAAATGGAACAACGCCAAGCCGCCAAGATCTGGGAGTCGGCCGGTGGTTATTCGCCCACCATAGGCATACTCGGGGCGGTGCTGGGTTTGATACATGTGATGGAAAACCTGAGCGATCCTTCGCGCCTGGGTGGCGGTATCGCTGTTGCCTTTGTGGCGACGATTTACGGCGTTGGATTGGCAAATTTATTATTTCTGCCTGTCAGTAATAAACTCAAAGAAATTATCGCCAAAGAAATTACCCGCCGCGAAATGCTGTGTGATATTTTTTACAGCATTGCACTCGGCGATAGCCCGCGTGTGGTCGAAGAGCGTGTCGCTTACTACCGACGCTAGGTAAATCGATATGGCGCGCAGAAAATTTCACGAAGAGCCGGAAAACCATGAGCGTTGGCTGGTGTCATATGCCGATTTCATTACCTTGCTGTTTGCTTTTTTTGTTGTCATGTATGCCATTTCTTCTGTCAATGAAGGAAAATACCGGGTCTTGTCGAATTCATTGACTGGTGCGTTCAGCAATAAGCCGCCGACCGTCGGCACCTTGCCGACAACGGCGGTCGATCCGCTGCTCAAACTCGATCCATTGCCTTTGATTAAGCAACGTGCCAATGAGGGTTTGCGCAAGGAACGAGAAAAAATGACCAGTGTGGCGCGCGACATCATGGCCGCGCTCGAACCCTTGGTACGTGAGGGTAAGGTCAGGGTCACGCAAACCAGTCGTGGTGTGACCATAGAAATCAATGCCAGCTTATTATTCCCTACCGGTGAGGCGCGCCTGAGTCCCGATTCGGTTGCGGCCTTAAGCGCTATTGCCAGTGTATTGAAAATCGATACCCACGCGATTCAAGTCGAAGGTCATACCGATAACTTACCGATACGTAATTCCATTTTCCCCTCTAATTGGGAGCTCTCGGCCGTGCGTGCCAGTACTGTGGCGCGCTTGCTGACCGAAAATGGCGTCGATGAAATGCGTGTGAGTGCCGTCGGGCAGGGTGCCAAACTACCTTTAGGCAGTAATGAGACGGTCGAGGGGCGTGCGCGCAATCGGCGCGTCAGTGTCACGGTGTTGGCGGTCTTGCCTGATCCGGTGGTGGATGTGCCGCTTGAGGCTGCTGCGGCCAGGTAGCACGCTGTCGTGCTCTGTCCGGCAGCCCGTGAATACTGCTTAACTGGCGACCATGCCTTTGCCGCTTGGTGCTTTGATGGTGGATTGGCCATTCGGGCCGTATAAGGAGCCGGCGCTGCCGCCTTGTTGAAAGACCCCGAGTGCAGCCTGGTTTTGCGACAGGCGGCGGCTGATCAATAAGCCATTGCTGCGGTTCTTTTCTTTGGCTTCGGTCGAAACCAACAGTAAGTCTTCCCACAACTGAATCGTGCTGGCCTCGGCATGGGCTGCCAAATACGCGCGCATACCTGCCAAATCATTGCTGTAAGCGGCGGCGCTGAGTAGCGCGACACGCTTTTTTTCCCATATTGAAATGCTGCTGAGTAATTCCGCCTTGTTTGCGCTGCTGCGCTTGAGCGCTTCAATATCGCCGCCCACGAGGGCAGCTTGTTCGCCGCTCAGTAAGGTGGAGAGCGCGCTCATCATGGCATATTCGTCTTGCAAACACTGCAAAATTGCAGCGTCATTCGTACTAGGACTGGTCATTTAACGTTTTCTGGCGTTGAGTAAATCTTTCACGGATTCCAGTAAGCCGTCGGCAACTTTTTCAGAGTTGACCTGAAAACGACCTTCTGAAATGGCTAATTTTATCTCCTCCACTTTCTTGCTTGCAAATACAGCGCTGCTCGCTTGAGTGCTTTGCATTGCTTGCAACTGGGTGGAAAGCGGAGAAATCTGTACGTTGATCGATGGCGTCGGAGCAGTAGCTACTCGTTCCGGCGCTTTATCGGTACGGACAGGCGGCGGACTGACTGGCAGTGTCGTCGTCTTATTCAGTGTGTCATCAATTTTCACAGCGATACCCTTTGGGATAGGAATTATCTACATCTACAATTCGGTTATCGGCTGGGTAATTTCAAACTTTAATATTAAGGGCAAAAAATTTTCATTCAATTGCTGATTTCTATGATTCCACCTGCTTTGGCGATGCCGCTCAGGGTCAGACCGGAGCTGGTACGGGCCCGCGCCATCTCGCCTTCGGCCGCATTACTCAGAGCTTGGCCATCGGTAGTGACTTGAAAACCAGCTCCATTGCTGACTACCCGTACCGATTGCCCTTGTTGCACTACCGGTGGGTTTTTCAAGGCATCGGGGCGCAGCACGCTGCCTGAGCTTAACGAGAACTGGATCGCCTTGCCGATTGCTTGCTCGGGATTGCTGACCACGCCGCTGGCAAAGTTCGACACTTCACCCCGAATTTTACTCAGGTCATCGGCGGTCAATACTTGGCCGCGCGTAAGTGTTCTGGATGCAACATAGTAGTCGGCCGTGATCTGTACATTCGCGCGCAAGTAGAGCGTCCATGCGACCGGGCCAGCGCAGCGTATGCCGACCGTGGTCTTGCCCCAGGCTTTGCTGCCCGCTGGCAAAAATGCGCTGAGGGCATCGCATGCAGCCAAGTTCAGACGTGGGTCGACCGCACCGATGCTGATGGTGGCTGAACCGGCTTGCGACTTGGCCAGTTGTTGCATGTAGTCAGTAGCCAGATTGCGCAGGCTTTCATGATCTTGCTGTTCGGCTATGTTATTCGCTGCCATGGTGGTGCTGGCAAGACTGGCCAGCCAGAGCAGTGCCAAACGGCGCAGCGTTGCCGGGTAATTGAACATAATAGACTTTCACAAGCTTGGTCGATCACCCATCTTAAACCTTGAGGCGCGGCTTGAAGTGACGAATAGGCCTGGTTTTCCCTACTTGATCGAGCAATTGAAGCCGTGTTGCTTGACCTATTATGGAACAGATGGAAAACCGTAACAAAACCGCAGGGCCGAACCGGAGGGGTGGATTGTGACTAAACTGGATGACTTATTTCGATTTCAACAAACCGCCTTGTCGGTTCGTGGTCAACGCCAGCAATTGCTGGCATCGAATATCGCCAACGCCGATACGCCGAATTACAAAGCGCGTGACATCGACTTCAAAGCCGTCTTGAGCGGTGCCTTGCAAGCTAACAATGGCCAGGTCAGCGCCGGGCTCAATAAAACCGCGGCGGCCCATCTCGATGCCAGTGGCTCGGCGGCCGGTATGACACCGCAATATCGCAATATGGTGCAAGGCAATGTCGACGGTAACACCGTCGATATGGATGTCGAACGCAATCAGTTTGCCGATAACGGCGTGCATTACGAAGCGGCATTGACCATGGTAAATATGCAAATCCGCAATATGCTTGCGGCTATTCAGGGGTAATCATCATGTCGCTGTTTAATGTTTTTAATGTAGCCGGTTCGGCGATGAGTGCTCAGGCACAGCGTCTGAATGTGGTCTCGAGTAATCTGGCCAATGCCGACAGCGTGACGAGCTCGAACGGGCAGCCATATCGCGCCAAGCAAGTGGTGTTCAGTGCCACGCCAGTCGAAGGTACCAGTTCGACCGGGGTCAAGGTTTCCCAAGTGGTCGAAGATGCCACGCCGCCCAAGTTAATGTACGACCCCAAGCATCCGCTGGCAGATGAAAAAGGCTATGTCGCGATGCCGAATGTGAATGTTGTTGAAGAAATGGTCAATATGATATCGGCCTCGCGCTCCTACCAAGACAATGTCGAGACCATGAATTCGGCCAAAGCCATGTTATTAAAAACGCTCACCCTGGGTCAGTAAGACTCATTTAGGAGAAATGAATGTCCACGATACAAACGAATACGGTTGATTCCTCTTTGCTGACCACAATGAATGGCAAGACCTCGACCGCTACGTCGGTGCAGTCGGCACAAAATCAATTCATGACTTTGCTGACCACACAGATGAAAAATCAAGATCCCTTGAATCCTATGGATAATGCCCAGGTGACTAGCCAGCTAGCGCAATTGTCAACGGTGACCGGGATCAATCAATTGAATGCCTCGGTCAATAGCCTCAACAGCAACTTTCAAGCCAGTCAAAACTTACAGTCGGCCAATATGATCGGTCATGGCGTGCTGGCACATGGGAATACACTCAACTTGACCAGCGGTAAAGCCGTGTATGGCGTGACGATGCCACAAAATGTCAGCAATGCCTCGGTGGCCGTGACTGATGCCTCCGGCGCAGTGGTGCGCATGATTGCCCTCGGTGCGGTGGCTCAAGGTACCAACAGCATGAGCTGGGATGGTAAAACTGATAGCGGTGCCACGGCACCCGACGGTAACTATACCTTCAATGTCAGCGCCACCAATAACGGCGTCACTGTCGCGCCAACTAATTTGGAATTCGGTATGGTCGCTAGCGTTTCTTCGAGCGCACAGGGGGTGAAATTGAATCTCGCCAGCAATATGGGCGCGATTAATGTCAGTGATGTGGTGCAAATTTACTAAAACATAGAGGCCCGCATTGCGGTGCCGGTTTGAGCTTTCATCTCAGGGAGAAAAATTATGGGTTTCCAACAAGGTTTAAGTGGCTTGAATGCCTCATCCAAGCAGCTCGACGTGATTGGTAATAATATTGCCAATGCCAATACAGTCGGTTTTAAACAGGCGCAAACGCAGTTTGCCGACGTCTATGCCAATTCGCTCAGTGGTGCAGCCGCGAACACCGCCGGTATCGGTGTGCGGGTGGCGGATGTGGCGCAGCAATTTACACAAGGTAATATCAGTTCTTCGAATAACCCGCTCGACATCGCGATCAACGGCAATGGCTTTTTTCGTATGAATACCAATGGCGCGATCACGTATTCGCGCAATGGTCAGTTTCAACTCGATAAAAACGGCTACATCACTAATTCGAATAATTCGCAACTGACCGGCTATGTGGCCGACGTCAACGGCGTGCTCTCGACCGGTGCGGCCGCGCCGATCAATATCAATACCTCTGATATCGCGCCGGCGCAAACCAAGGTCACGAATGCGATCATGAATCTTGATTCGACCGAAAACGTCCCGGGCACGCAATTGCCGGTAACGACGCCGCCGGTGATCACGCCGATCGCTTTCGATCCGGCCACCCCGACTTCATATAATAATGCGACCTCGACCACGGTGTATGATAGTCTCGGTAACTCGCATGTGCTGCAAACCTTTTATGTGCGCGTTGATCCGGTCACCACGCCGCCGGCCACGGCCGGAACGATAGAGTGGAATGTCTACGCGACCGTTGATGGGAATCGCTTTGATGCCGCCGGCGCACTGACGCCGACCGGCACGGCGGCGACCCCGATCGGCAAGCTGGCCTTCAACAATCTCGGTGCTTTGCAAAGCGCGACGCCATCGTTTTCGGCCACCAGCCCAGAGGCACTTAAGATGATCGTGCCGGTCTCTTCCGGTGCGGTGACGCCTATCAATACCGCCGCCATTGCGATCAAGTTTGATTACACCAGTACCACCCAGTTTGGTTCAACCTTCAGTGTCAGTACCATGAAGCAGGATGGTTTTGCTTCGGGAAAATTATCGAAGTTCAATACCGGCAAGGATGGCTCCATCGTCGGCAGTTACACCAATGGTCAGACCAAGGTGCTCGGTCAGGTGGTATTGGCATCGTTTACCGATCCTAACGGTTTGCAATCGTTGGGTGGCAATCAATGGGCCGAGACCGCCGCTTCCGGTCAAGCCCTGACCGGCCCGCCGAATTCCGGCAGCCTCGGGGTGTTGACCTCATCGTCGACCGAAGATTCCAACACCGATCTGACCGGCGAATTGGTCAACATGATTACCGCGCAGCGTATTTATCAAGCTAATGCGCAAACCATTAAAACCCAGGATCAGGTACTGCAAACGCTGGTCAATCTGCGTTAATGCCTGGTTTGCTGATTGAAGGGAAACTGCCGTGGATCGTTTAGTCTATACCGCCATGACCGGTGCCAGTCATATTTTGGAACAACAGGCGACGGTGGCACATAATCTTGCCAACGTCTCGACCACCGGTTTTCGCGCGCAACTCGATTCGTTTCGCGCAGTTCCAGTGATTGGTGGTGAATTGCCGACGCGTGCCTTTGTGGTTGATGCCACGGTCGGGGCCGATTTTTCCGGCGGCAGTTTGCAGTTGACCGGGCGCGAGCTCGACGTGGCGATTCAAGGTTCCGGCTGGTTGGCGGTAGAAAAGCCCGATGGCTCGGAAGGCTTGACGCGCAACGGCAGTTTGAAAACCGATGAAAACGGCGTCTTACAAACCCAAGATGGTTTGAATGTGTTGGGCGAAGGTGGCCCGATCACGATACCACCTGGGGTGGGGGTGACGATAGGGAAGGATGGAACGATTTCCAGCATCCCCAGCGGTTCGCAACCGAATTCCATACAGGTAGTCGGGCGTTTGAAACTGGTCAATCCACCGGAATCGAATATCGTGCGCGGCGACGACGGCTTGTTTAAAACCAAAGATGGCAGCACCGCCGATGCCGATCCAACGGTCAGCGTGGCTGGCAGCATGCTCGAGAGCAGTAATGTCAATGCGGTGGAGTGCATGGTGTCGATGATTAATCTCGGTCGCAATTTTGAAATGCAAATGAAATTGATGACGAATGCCGAGAACAACGCGACAAAAGCCACGCAGATCCTGTCTTTGAGTTGAGATCGACTGGTGCATACTGAATACTGATAATTGGCCGTCAAGGGTCAAGGGAGAAAACAAATGATACGTTCCTTATGGATTGCCAAGACAGGTTTGGATGCGCAGCAAACGCAGATGGACGTGATTTCGAATAATCTCGCCAACGTCAGTACCACCGGTTTCAAAGGTTCGCGCGCCGTATTCGAAGATTTGTTATACCAAACTTTACGTCAACCGGGTGCCCAAAGCTCTCAGCAAACACAATTGCCATCGGGTTTGCAACTTGGTACCGGGGTGCGGCCGGTTGCGACTGAACGAATTTTTACTCAGGGTAATTTGCAGCAAACCGGTAACAGCAAAGACGTGGCGATTCAGGGCGACGGTTTTTTCCCGGTCCTGATGCCGGACGGTTCTACCGGTTACACGCGCGATGGCTCGTTTCAAAGTGATAATCAAGGGCAATTGGTGACGGCCAGTGGCTTCGTGGTGCAACCGGCGATCACGATTCCGGCCAATGCGCAAAGTATTACCGTCGGACTCGATGGTACGGTGTCGGTAACCCAGCCCGGCTCGGTGAACCCAGTACAGGTCGGCTCTTTGCAACTGGCGACTTTCATCAATCCGGCCGGTTTGCAAGCCTTGGGTGCGAATATGTATGCCGAAACCGCCGCTTCCGGCGCACCAGCGACGAATACACCGGGCACCAACGGTGCCGGTTCGTTGGCGCAGAATTACATCGAAACCTCGAACGTGAATGTCGCTTCCGAACTGGTGAATATGATACAGACCCAGCGTGCCTACGAAATGAACAGTAAAGCGATCACCACATCCGATCAGATGTTGACGCGTTTATCGCAAATGTAAAGTGTGACAGGAGCCGCCATGAGAAACAGTGTCTATTGTATGTTGTTGTGCGCCGCCGGCTTAAGCGCCTGCGCCGTCACGCCAACGCCTATCGTGCGTCAGCCCATGAGTTTGCCGGCGCAATCGGCCAAGCCGCTGCGCGAAGTCAATGGAGCGATTTTTCAGACTGCTTCGTATCGGCCTTTATACGAAGATGCTAAGGCGCGGATGGTCGGCGATGTCTTGACGATTAATCTCAGCGAAAAAACCACGGCCGGTAAAACTTCGGCGACTTCGGGTAGTAAATCGGGCAGCGTCTCGTTCGCCACGCCGCAGATTTTCGGTATGCCAGCCACAACCGCTGCGCAAGGTGGTTTGAAGGTAACGAGTGCGAATAAATTCGGCGAAGCCGGTGCCGAAAATGCCAGTAATAATTTTTCCGGCACGATCACCGTTACCGTCATCGATGTCATGCCCAACGGGAATTTGATCGTCAGCGGCGAGAAGCAACTTGGCTTTGACAAGGGTGGCGAGTTCGTGCGTTTTTCCGGTGTCGTTAATCCGCAAACGATCGCGGCCGGCAATGCATTATCGTCGACCCAAGTGGCTGACGCGAAATTTGAATACCGCTCGACTTCGCATCTCGATCAAGCGGAAATGACTTCCATGCTGACGCGCTTTTTCCTCAGCTTCCTTCCCCTGTAATTAACTGGCAGAGCCATGACTATCTCGTCCCTATCCCGTTACGCTGTTGCTGTGCTTCGTCTGTGTGCCGTCGTGGCGCTGGTCGGCACGGCCAGCGGTGCCGTGCATGCCGAGCGTCTGAAAGACCTCGCCGGCGTGGCTGGGGTGCGGCAGAATCAGCTGCTTGGCTATGGTCTCGTGGTCGGGCTCGATGGCAGTGGTGATCAAACCACGCAAACCCCGTTTACGGTGCAGAGCATCGTCAGCATGCTACAGCAAATGGGTGTGACGCTGCCGGTTGGAACGAGCTTGCAACTCAAAAACGTTGCGGCCGTCATGGTCACGACCAGCTTGCCCTCGTTTGCTCAGCCGGGCCAAACCCTTGATGTCACGGTGTCATCGATGGGGAATGCAAAAAGTCTGCGCGGCGGGACGCTGCTGATGACGCCATTGAAAGGTGCCGACAGTCAGATTTATGCGATGGCGCAGGGCAGTGTGCTCGTCAGCGGTGTCGGTGCTTCTGCCAACGGCAGTAAAGCCCAGGTCAATCATCTCGATGTCGGCCGTATCGCCGCCGGTGCCACCGTCGAGCGGGCGGTGCCGAATGCCTTGGCGCAGGGGTCCACCATACAGTTGGAACTCAATACCTCCGATTTTTCCACGGCCAGTCGGGTGGTGGACGCGATCAACCGCCGCTTCGGTGCCGATACTGCCGCCGCACTCGATGGCCGCGCGATCCAAGTGAAAGCGCCGCTCAGTGCCGATCTGCGAGTAGCATTTCTCGGTGCATTGGAAAGCATTGATGTCACGCCGGCGCAAACCGTGGCCAAAGTCATACTCAATGGCCGTACCGGTTCCATCGTCATGAACCAGGCCGTTACGCTCGACGCCTGCGCGGTGGCGCATGGCAATTTGTCGGTCGTCATCAATACCGATAACAGCGCCAGTCAACCGAATGCCTTGGCTGCCGGACAAACTGCAGCGGTGGCCAATTCCACCATTACCATCGCCAAAGATGCCGGGCAATTACAATTGTTGAAAGCGGGGACTTCCTTGTCCGACGTGGTGAAGGCGCTCAACTCTATCGGCGCCACGCCGCAGGATTTGCTGGCGATTTTGCAGGCGATGAAAGCTTCCGGTGCCTTGCGCGCGGAATTGGAAATCATATAAAGGCCGTATCATGATTGCAGGACCCGCTCTTTCCGATCAAAGCCTGGCCATAGACTCACGTAGTCTCGATGGCTTGAAAAACACGGTCAAAGATAATTCGCCGGAATCGATCCGCGCCGCCGCCAAGCAGTTTGAAGCCTTGTTCATGAACATGATGCTCAAGTCTATGCGTCAGGCCGGTGGTCAGGACAGTCCCTTCGATAACGAACAAACGCGCACCTTTACCTCGATGCTCGATCAGCAACTGACGCAAAAAATGGCGGACCGTGGGGTTGGCTTGGCCGACGCCTTGGTCAAGCAAATGACGCTCAATGCTGGCAATAAGGTGTTACAAGCTACGCAAGATGGCTCTGTACCGGCATCGAATGCCCGCGCCATCGACAGTTATCTCAAGAACGTCAAATTAGATCAGCCGGCGTCCACCGCCAGCAAGACCGAAGCCAGCATCGAGAGTCCGGCGCGTGAATTCCAGAAAAAACTCGCGGCCCATGCCGAAGAAGCCAGCAAGACTACTGGTATCCCAGCCAAATTCATGCTCGGCCAAGCCGCCTTGGAAACTGGTTGGGGTAAAAAGCAAATTAAAACCGTCGACGGCAGTGAGAGTCACAATGTGTTCGGCATGAAAGCCACCTCCGCTTGGAAGGGCAAAACGGTGGACGCCGTCACAACCGAATACGTCAATGGGGTGGCGCAGCGCCGCGTGGAAAAATTCAAGGCTTATGACAGTTATAGTGACGCCTTCAAAGATTATGCCCATATGTTGTCGAATAATCCACGTTACAGTAATGTCATCGCCAATTCCAAGGATGCCAGCAGCTTCGCCGTCGGCATGCAAAAAGCCGGTTATGCCACCGATCCGCAGTATGCCAACAAGCTCAGTCGTTTGATCAAACAGAACCTTTCCGCTTGAGGAAAGCTTTTGTTTTGGCATTATTCCTCAATAACATTAAAGTTTTTCCCGATTGCACCGACAACATAGTGTTCGGTGTTACTTTGTACATCGGCACATCAGCACATAGATAGGTTGAATCATGGGTGTAAATATTCTCAACATCGGGCAATCGGCGTTGGCTGCAGCGCAATTGGGGATCAGTACTACCGGTCAAAATATTGCTAATGCATCAACTCCTGGTTACAGTCGCCAAGTGACGATTCAAACCGCCAATCCCGCGCAAAATGTCGGCGGCAGCTTTGTCGGGCAGGGCGTGTCGGTGAGTCAAATTCAACGCCAGTATGACCAATATATCACTTTGCAAGTCAATGCCGCGACCACATCTAAAGGGCAGGCCGATGCCTTTCTATCTCAGATCAATGGTTTGAATACGACGGTGGCCGACCCGACGGCCGGTGTGTCGCCGGCTTTGCAGACCTTTTTCAATTCGATACAAAATCTGGCCACCAGCCCGAATGGCACAGCCGGTGCTGCGGCACGTCAGGCAGCGTTAGCTTCGGCGCAATCTTTGGCCGGTCGTATCAATGGTTTGCAAAACCAAGTCAACCAAATCAGTACCGATGTGAATGGGCAGATCAGCTCGGCCGTGAGCACCATCAATGGCTATGCCACCCAGATTGCCCAATTGAATGATGCGATCAGCAAGGCGCAGGGCGGTTCCAGCGGCGGACAGCCGAATGATTTGCTCGACCAACGCGATCTGCTGGTGACCCAGTTAAGTAAGATGACCTCGGTGTCGGTGGTTCCGCAAGGGAGTCAATTTAATGTCTTTATTGGTAACGGTCAGCCGCTGGTGATGGGTACCGTGCCAAATCCCTTGCAAACGGCGATTTCCCCGACTGATCCGACGCGCATCGAAGTGGCCTATGTCTCGAACGGCGCAGTGGTGCCGATTCCGGAAAACGGCTTACCCGGGGGTACGCTGGGCGGCTTGTATGATTTTCGCAGCAATGTACTGGACGTTACCCAGAATTCGATAGGTCGGGTGGCGGTGGCCGTTGCCACGGCCATCAATGAGCAGCAAAGCCTTGGACAAGATCTCAACGGTGCCACCGGCACGAATATTTTCAACATCAACCCAGTGGTGTCGACGCCCAATGTCACCAACGTCAGTTCAGCCCGTATCAGTGCCTCGATCACCAATGTTGCCGCGCTCACGACCAGTGATTACAATTTAAAATTCGCCGGTGGTAACTACGTCGTTACGCGCATGTCGGATGGGGTCACGCAATCGTCCGCGAGCTTGCCGATTAATTTTGACGGCGTCAATTTTCAATTATCGCCACCACCGGCTGCCGCGGTACCGGCGGCTGGCGACAGTTTCTTGATTCGTCCGACTGCCGGTGCCGCTTCCAGTTTCGCGGTCGCCTTGACAGACCCGAATAAATTCGCGGTCGGCACGCCCTATTCGACCAGCTTCCCCTCGACCAATACCGGCACTGGAAAAATCACTGGCGGCACGCTCGATTCCGCCGTTGCCGCTGCCAGTACATCGTTGACTGCCAGCATCAGTGCGGTGAAAACCGATGATTCCTTCGCCGCGAGTGCGGTCAGCACGCCGGTCAGCCTGACTTACACTGCCGGTACCGGTTTGAGCGGTTTCCCTGCCGGTGCCACGGTGGCGCAGACGGTCGCAGGAGTGACCACCAATTACCCGCCACCTGCCACCGTGCCGTATAGCAGTGGTTCGACCATCAGCGTCAATGGCATGAGTTTTTCCATTAAAGATAATGGTACTGCACCGAGCACTGGCGACAGCTTCACTTTGTCGGCGTCGACACCAGTAGCCACGGCCAAACTGACTTTTAACAGCGCCGCCGCGACTTTGAGCGGCTTTCCGGCGACGGCGAATGTCACCGTGACCAACGGCGCTACGGCCACGACTTATCCGGCCGGCACCGCGGTTCCCTATAGTAATGGGGCGACCTACAGTTACAGTGGTGTCAGCTTCAGTCTCACTGGCACACCGGCCAATGGTGATGTGTTCAATGTCGGTCCCAATACCAGCGGTACTGGCGATAACCGCAATGCCTTGCTGATGCAAAAAATTCAGACTCAGACCGGTCTCATCGGCGGTACCACCACGATACAGGGCGCGTATGCGCAGTTCGTCAGCCAGATCGGGAATAAAACCAATGAGGTGCAAGTCACCAGTGATTCCGAAACGGCCTTGCTGAAGAATGCCACGAATGCGCAGCAATCGGTATCGGGCGTGAATCTGGATGAGGAAGCATCGAATTTATTGAAATACCAGCAAGCCTATCAGGCGGCTGGAAAATTAATGCAACTGGCCAGCCAGTTGTTTGCAACACTGTTGACCATCGGACAGTAGAGGTTATTATGCGCATCAGTACCAGCATGCTGTTTCAGAATGGCGGCTCGCAAATCAGTGATTTGCAATCGGCCGTCAATCGTACTCAGCAACAAGCGGCATCGGGCAAGAAAATTTTGTCGCCAGCCGACGACCCTATCGGTTCGGCGCGCGCCTTGGTGATCACCCAAGCGCAGGCGATCAACGAACAGTATGGCGTCAATCGACAATATGCCAATGATAATCTCGGCATTGCCGACGGCGTGCTCGGTAATATCACCACCACCTTGCAAAATGTGAAGACCCTGATCGTCAATGCCGGTAACGGCACCTTGGCCGACAGCGACCGTGCCGCGCTGGCGACCGAATTACAGGGCAACTTGAGCTCACTGCTCAGTCAAGCCAATTCCACCGATGCCACCGGCTCGTATCTGTTTTCCGGTTTTTCGACTACCACCGCGCCCTATACACAAACCGCCGGCGGTGCCACCTATAACGGTGATCAAGGCCAGCGTTCTTTACAAGTCGATACCTCGCGCCAAATACCCATGAGTGCGCCCGGCGATCAAATTTTCGGCAATATCCGCACCTCGGCCAATCAATTCAATATTGTCTCCGGCAGCGCCAATACCGGCACGACGACGGCCGCCGCGGTAGTTGATCCGGCCACGGCAGCCAGTTTGACTGGAAATAACTATAAGATCGCATTCGACAATACCGGTGTCAATTTCACCGTCACCAACACCACGACCGGTGCCCTCGTGGTGCCGAGTACTCCGTATACCGGCGCGACTACACCCCAAGTGGTGAAGTTTGATGGCGTCAGCGTGACCTTGGCCGCCGCGCCGGCACCCGGGGATAATTTCACGGTACAGCCGGGAAATCAGAATATTTTTGAAACCCTGACCGATGCGATCAATGCCCTTAAAACCCCGGTGCTTGATTCAACCGGACGCGGTAATCTCAATAAAGTTCTCATGCAGGCGAATAATAATCTCGACGCCTCGATTAATAATGTGCTCGTCGCGCGTGCTCAGGGTGGTTCGAGCATGAAGGAAATCAGTACCCTCGACGATGCCGGTGCCACTACTGACTTGGCTTACAAGGCGAGCTTGTCATCGATACAGGATATCGATTACGCCAAAACCATCACCCAATTGACTATGCAGCAAACCACTTTGCAAGCGGCCCAGCAGTCGTTTGTGAAAATTTCGAGTTTATCGCTGTTCAATTACATCCAGTAAACGCTGGCTGTTGCGACCAGTGCTGCGCTCACTGGTCGAGCTTCAAATCTTTTCCATCTCTTCCGAATCAAGCCCGATTACATGGGTTTGCAAAATACCGTGTTCATCATGCCACTCGCGCATGACGCAGGGGTAGCCATCTTCATCGAGCGCGATGACTTTAAAAAATTGTCCGGCCATCGATTCGATCAGTATTCTTTCCTCTTCCGGAAAGCTTTTGATGAAGGCGGTGCTCAAGCTGAGCACGCGCACGATGTCACCGACGGCGACGGCTTGATTTTTAGAATCGAGAATAGGAGAGATGCTCATGCTTTTTCTGGTAAATAGATAGGTGTGCCATTGTAAGGCCAATCGGGATCAAAAAAGCGGATGCGAGTTGGGCTCGCATCCGCTTATTGTTTGCTGCTATTGCTTTTTTGTGTGCTTACGACGCAGCACGATTTTTTTCGCGCCCGACCCAGTACAACAGGCCGGCGATGAGCAGATACGGAATCATCGAGAGCGCATCGGCATGGCTGCCTTGGAAGAAAGGGTTATGCGCCAGCGCCCAAGTTTCCAGTGCCTTATCGACATGGCTCAGGAGCCCGGCGGAAAACGCAATCACAATCCCGGCCAAGGCCCCGCCGGCAATATAACCGGACGACAGCAACACGCCGGCACTGCGGTCGCCGGCTGCTTGCATTTGTTCCGGGTTTAAATCGCGGTATTGCGCCAGCTTGCTGTTACGGCGGTCAACCAACCAACGTATCATGCCGCCGATGAACAGCGGTGTCGACGACGACAGGGGCAGATACACGCCGACGGCAAAGCCGAGAGAAGGAATGCCGACCATTTCCAGAATCAGCGCGATCACCACACCGAAGAGCACCAAGGTCCACGGTAACTGGCGGTCGAGAATGCCTTTGATGATATACGACATCAAGACTGCCTTAGGGGCGTCGTACTTGGTCACTTCACTGCCATCGGGACGTTGCTTGTAACTGCCGTTGATGCCGGGATCGACCAAGTACACGACGTTGCCGTCGGCAGCCACCAAGTATTTGCCGGCCGGTGCGCCGACCGTATCGGTTTTATGCCAGACCCGATACACGGCATGGTCGGTTTCGGCTTGCGGGCCTTGTAAAGCGGCCGTTTCGCTTAAGCGCGCCGCATCGGTTTGCAAGCCCGCGGCAATTTGAGCAATCGGTACATACACCGTGCCGGCATCATTGAGTTTCAACAGGATAGGGCCAAGAATCAAGGCCGATGACAAGGCACCGGCCAGAATCGCATATTGCTGCAAACGCGGGGTGGAACCGACCAAAAAACCGGTCTTCAGATCTTGCGAGGTGGTGCCGGCATTGCTACAGGCGATGCAGACGATGGCCCCGACCGAGAGGGCGGTGACGTAGTATTGCCCACCGGTCCAACCCATCAACAAGAAGATCAAACAGGTAAATAACAGCGCGGCGACGGTCATGCCCGAAATCGGATTGGATGAAGAACCGATTTCACCGGTCAAGCGGGACGAGACGGTGGAAAATAAAAAACCGAACAACAGGATCAGCAGCGCACCGAGAAAATTCATGTGCAGCGGGGCAGAGAAGGTGATGACGGCGATAATCGCCAGCACGCCGATGAACACCCACTTCAGTGGAATATCCTGTTCGGTACGCGGCATGGCCGTGTTGCGGGCAGTTTTTTGTTTGCGCAAACCCGACAAACCGCTGCGCATGCTGCGCCAAATCGTCGGCAAGGCGCGCAGCAAGCTGATCAAGCCGCCGGTGGCGACGGCACCGGCACCGATATACAGCACGTAGGCGCTGCGAATATCATGCGGATCCATGCTGCTGATGAGCTTGGTGGCCGGCGCCAGTGGAACGCTGAGCGAATCGCCGAAAAATTTGATCAACGGGATCAGCAACATGTACGACATCACCCCGCCGGCGGCCATGCCAGCGGCAATGCGTGGGCCGATGATGTAACCGACACCAAGCAACTCGGGGGAAATTTCCGCGCCCAAGGAAGCGCTCTTGAGCGGCGCACCGAACACCACTTCCGGCGTGTCTTTCCAAGCTTTCAGAGCGACATTGACGATTTTATACAGCAAGCCGATGGCAAAGCCTTTGAAAATAATTTTGGCGCGCTGATTCGCATCTTCCTGCGCATGCGGATTGCTGTTTTCACCGGCAGCGGCACGCGAAGCATCGGTGGCGGCGGCTTTCAATACTTCGGCGCAGGCCGTGCCTTCCGGGTATTTCAATTGACCATGGTTTGCTACAATCATGGTGTGGCGCAGCGGGATCATCAGCAAGATACCGAGCAAACCGCCGAGGCAACCGACCAGCATCACACGCGATATCTCGAGGTCGAAACCGAGAATCATAATGGCAGGCATGGTGACGCCCAAGCCGAATGCCAGCGATTCACCGGCCGAGCCGGCGGTTTGCGTGATACTGTTTTCGAGGATGCTGGAATCGTTGGCACCGAATTTGTTGAAGAGCCGGAACAAGGTGATGGCGATTACCGAGACCGGAATCGATGCGCTTACAGTCAGACCGACTTTGAGCACTAAATACAGCGAGGAAGCGCCGAAAATCATCCCGAGGATGACGCCCATAATCAAGGCGCGCGGCGTCATCTCCGGCAGTTGGGCCGCTGCCGGTATATACGGTTGAAATGATTCGGATGGAGGGTTTGACATGGGAAGACCTGGTTTGATGCTCGAAAGATTCATTGCCGTAGCGATCATGAACCCGCTTGCGTGCCGCGTTGTGCCGTGCCCGCTCGTTAATATATTACAGAGCGGGCATTATCTCGCTTTTAATCACACACTTGCAATCGAGAAATCAGTTTTGTGGCATTTCCGGATCAGATTTAAGCTCAGGCAGCACGCGAATTGAGCGTATCGCCGGATGATGCCAAGCGATCAGGGCTAGCAGTAAGGCACCGCCGCCGGCAAACCCGAGCGCCGCGCGCAAGCCGGCATACTGGCCGATCCAGCCACCGGCGAGTGCGCCGGGGCCGGCTGGTATCAAGATGAGCCAGCGCATGGTACTGGTCATGCGGCCGAGCAGGGGTGCCGGCGTCACCGCTTGACGCAAGGCCAGAAAATTGATGAAAATCAGCACGCCGCCGGTCGCGAAGCACATCAGCATGAAGCCGAACACGGCAATCCCGCGGCCATCGGCCGGCGCGACGGCCGCCAAACTCCAGCCCAGCCCGCACAGGCCGATGCCGAGCACCATGCAAGGGCCAGGTCCGAGTTGGCGACTGATGCGGTAGCCGAACAGACTGGCCACGATCGTGCCCATACCCATGCCCATATAACTGAGACCGACCGCTTGCTCGGATAAGCCGAGCACGCGCGTGGCAAACAGAATTTGCACCACCAAGGCGGCATTATAAAAAAATTGCCAGGCACCAACTGTGCAGGCCAGCGCGATCAGCAAGGGCTTATGCGCAACAAATTGGACTCCGGCTTTCAGGTCGCCCCAGAAATGGCTGTCACTGCGCGCTGGAGTTGTCTCTTGCACACGGATGCCGCGTAGAATCACGGCCGAGCTCAGCAGTAGCAGGGCGTCAGCAATCAGGGCGATCGGTGCGCCCAAGATTTTGATCAAGGCGCCGGCCATGGCCGGTCCGGCGACTTCGGCACCGGAACTGGCCAGAGCATTTTTGGCATGGGCTTCGACCAGTCGCTCGCGCGGCACAATCTGGGTCAAGACGATTTGCGCTGCTGTTCCGGCGACGGTATTGACACAACCGATCAGAAAGCCAACCATATACAACCAGCCCATCCCTACCCAGCCCAACCACCACGCCAGTGGCACGCTGAGCACGGCCAGCGCGATCAGGCTTTCGCCGGCCACGTAGACGGGCAATTTGCGCACGCGGTCCAGCCACACACCGGACGGTAGCGAGAGCAAGACAAACGGCAGCGTTTCCATGAAGGTCAGCAGACCCATTTGCGTCGCGCTCGCATGTAACATCACTGCCGCCGTCAGCGGCAAAGCCAGCATGGTGATTTGCGCACCGAAGCTGCTGATGAGTATCGAGCTCCATAAGCGCCGGTATACATGATCGTGAAACAGATCGTTGGCCGGCAGTGTGAATCTTCTTTGTATGAAATTTTTCATGATTACGCTGATAATGCAGGGGGTGGTGCTTTGCGTCGCTCGCCCTTGCTGCCATACTAAGGCCAGCGCCGACGGCATCTGGGCTTGCTTGGTTCGATGTTTTTGCGCGCAGAAAAGCGTATGGCTGGCAGGAAATTTACCAGCGAATTTTATGATGCTATTTTTTTAATTTGGTTCCGTCAAATGAAAAGTTATTTTCCTTTGAATTGACGCTTAGCGCCGCGCCCGAATGGCCCGCGCAATTTGACGGCACACCGTGGATTGAGACGATGTTTGAAAAACCTGTAGTAATGATCGATTTTGAAACCTCCGGCATGAGTCCGGATCAAGGGGCCCGTGTCACCGAAGTGGCGGCGTTGCGCATACAGGGCGGGGTGGTGACGGAACGCTTTGTATCGCTGATCAATTGTGGCGTTCGTATTCCGGCTTTCATCACCGAATTGACCGGGATTACCCAACAGATGGTGCAAAAGGCACCGCCAGCCGATGTTGTTATTCCACAACTCGTTGACTTCATCGGCAGCGACGCCTTGGCGGCCCACAATGCCAGTTTTGATGAAAAATTTTTATTGGCCGAAAGTGCCAGACTGGGTCTGTCGACGCGTCACACCGGCTTGATTTGTTCGGTCAAGCTGGCGCGGCGCATTTTCCCTGGCTTGCCGAGCTATGCCTTGGGACGCTTGGCGCAGTCGCTCGGCATCCGCTTCGCCGGCACGGCGCATCGGGCCGAAGCCGATGCCGAAGTGGCGGCGCAATTGCTGCTGGCGGTGGCCAAGCGCTTACAACAACAGTATCGCGCCAGCGCGGTCGATCCACACTTGCTGGTGGCGGTGAATAAATTGAGTGCGGCGAAAGTCGATGACTACCTCAATAAGCATTACCAGTCCAGAGTCAGCGTCGCCGCCGCCGAGACGGCGACGACCCCGACCCCGGCACCCTTGCTGGCCGGGCAGCGCTTTCGTCACTACAAAGGCGGCATTTATGAGTTTGTCTGTGAGGCGACCCAAGAAGCTGATCTCAGCGCGGTGATCGTGTACCGCAGCGCTAATGGGCGAGTGTGGACCCGACCGAAAACGGTATTTTTTGAAATGCTCGACATCGATGGTCGCCGCGTCCAGCGTTTTGCGCCAACCACAGCGAGCTGAGGCGCTTCCGTGCGAAAATAGACAGCTATTTGAGGAGTGATGCTGATGAAACGTCTTATTTTTTCCGCCTTGGTGCTGCTGGCATGGAGCAGCGCCGCCTCCGCTCTCGAAGTGGTGCGCCTGTCAACTACCACCAGTACCGACAATTCCGGTTTGCTGACGGTGCTGTTGCCGGCATTTGAAGCCAGCACCCATATCAAGGTACAAGTCATTTCTGTCGGTACCGGCAAAGCACTTGAGTTGGCCAAGAATGGCGACGTCGATGTCGCCTTGGTCCATGCGCGCGCAGCCGAAGATCAATTCGTCGCCGCCGGCCATGGGGTCAATCGGCGCGATGTGATGTACAACGATTTCATTCTGGTCGGCCCGAGCGCCGACCCGGCCGGCTTGCGCGGCGAGCATGAACTGATGAGCGGTTTGCGTAAGCTCGTCGCCGCTAAAGTAAAGTTCGTTTCGCGCGGCGATCAATCCGGTACCGATCAAATGGAGCGCGCGTATTGGCAGCAGGCCGGCGTCAAACCGAGCGGCAGTGCGTACATTTCGGCTGGTCTTGGTATGGGCGAAGTATTGACCATGGCAGCCCAACTCGATGCCTACACCTTAACCGATCGTGCCACCTTCGCTGCCTATAAAGCCAAGACCGGCTTGGCCGTGCTGCTCGAGGGCGATCCGAAGATGTTCAATCCCTACGGTATCATTGCGGTTAATCCGGCGAAATACAAAGACATCAATTTTCATGGTGCCAGCGCCTTGATCGAGTGGATCACTTCGGCCGAAGGGCAGAGTAAGATCGCCAGCTTCAAGCTCGACGGTCAGCAATTGTTTTTCCCTTCGTACAAAAAATAAATCGCAGCCGGCCACCGGCCGTCACGCTACTCAGGAGATCTCATGACCACCAGTCTGCACGTCAATGGCACAGCAGTCCAATGCCAATCCGAAGCCGATACGCCCTTACTCTGGGTATTGCGCGATGAATTGGGTCTGATCGGTACCAAATTCGGCTGCGGTGCCGCCTTATGTGGTGCCTGTACCGTGCACCTCGATGGTGTTGCCGTGCGCAGTTGCCAGTTACCGCTGGAAGCCGCTGCCGGTCATCAGGTGGCCACCATCGAAGCCTTGGCGGGTACTAAAGGCCAGGCCTTGCAGCGCGCTTGGATCAAGCATGATGTGCCGCAGTGCGGCTATTGTCAGTCCGGTCAGTTGATGAGTGCGGCAGCGCTGTTGGCCAGTAATCCGCAGCCCGATGATGCCGCCATCGATGCGGCGATGAGTGGAAATATCTGCCGCTGTGGTACGTATAACCGGATTCGTGCTGCCATCAAGACGGCCGCGGCTGAAATGCGCGCGACGTAAAAAATGCCGAAGCGCGCGATTGCGCTTACTGCATTGATGGGGTTTGCTGCGGCGTGGCCGCCGGTAGCGGCTGCGCCGCTTGACTGAGGTAAGTTACTGGCTCAGTGACTTGTTGCGCAGTAGCCTTTGGCCTGGCATTATTGAGAGCAAAACTCATGACCGTGATCATCGCAACACCCAGTGCTGCCGCGGTAGCGATCATCCATTTAATCATGTCGGCGGTATTTTTATGCATCTCTACACGCAAGATGTCGGAGCTTTTTTGGATATCAGAGCGAATTTCCGCAAATTTTGCATCGACGCTTGAAAATTTGGCGTCGATTTTTGATTCTAAAGACAATATCCTGCCATCTATCCGTGTTTCTATGGTCTCAAGCCGTGAGTCTAAAAGTTCGCTAGTCACCGTAGTCATCATTCAACCATCGCTAGTTACTGTAGTCATAATTAAATAATACACAGACAGATTTATCTCGTCAAATTTTTTTTAGCCGTCCTGGGTTCCACCAGATAAGGAGTTGATTGCTGCTGCGCGCCCCTATGGCTCCCCTGCCTGTGCGGGAATAAAGCCGGATTGGACTGCCGATTTCGCGTAAAATCGCAAGCACGATTAATTGGGCAGGAGAATGGCAATGAGCATCAAATCAGATAAGTGGATACGTCGCATGGCCGCCGAAACCGGCATGATAGAACCGTTTGAGCCAGGTCAGGTACGCGAACGCGCCGATGGCCAGTGCATCGTCAGCTACGGCACCTCCTCGTATGGTTACGATATCCGTTGTGCCGATGAATTCAAAATCTTCACCAATATCAACAGCACCATTGTCGACCCGAAAAACTTCGATGAAAAATCCTTCGTCGATTTTCGTGGCGATGTCTGCATCATCCCACCGAACTCGTTTGCCTTGGCACGCACCATGGAATACTTCCGTATCCCGCGCAGCGTACTGACCATTTGCCTGGGGAAATCGACCTATGCGCGCTGTGGCATCATCGTTAATGTCACCCCGTTTGAACCGGAATGGGAAGGTTATGTGACGCTGGAGTTTTCCAATACCACACCGCTGCCGGCGAAAATTTACGCTGGCGAAGGCTGCGCCCAAGTGTTGTTCTTCGAAAGCGACGAAGTCTGCGAAACCTCATACAAAGATCGCGGCGGCAAATATCAAGGTCAACAAGGCGTGACCCTGCCTAAAACCTGAAGTCATCCCAGTCGATTCAATCCATCTCGGCCAAGGTTTGATGAACAAACGCCGAGAGGATCAGTTTCGATTGTGGCGAGACATCGACAAATTCAAAGCCATGACGGAACTCTTTGCCGTTTTCGGTGGCGGCCAGCGAACGCAGCATCACCTTGATGGATAAATATTCGTCGCTGCCGGCGGCATTGACTTTGAACTTGATGAAGCCGGTGTCGCCCTTATGGCCGAGTTCTTTCTTGATTAAGCCCGAGGTGCCGCCCATGCTGAGATCGCCAAGTACGGCAGTCGCGGTTTGTTCGGGTGCGCCTATGGTGACGGAAGCGATGATTTTCACTACCGCCCGCGCCCCTTGGCGTATTGTGGTCGAGCGCACCTGTGAGGGATAACTGAGGTGCAGGTAAGTGTGCGGGCTGTAGACATTTTTGATCAATGCCGCTGTAAACGCATAGGCTTTCTTGCCAGGGAAGGCGCGGATGATGAAGGTTTGCCCCTCGCGCAGGCTGACCGCGCGGCCGTCGATGGTCGGTGCGGTCACCAATAAAGATTTGTTTTTGACATAGCCGATCAAGCGCACCGTATAGCGCGTCGCTTGTTGGTCGTGGGTTTGCAGATAAAACACTTCGCCGACGGTCCAACGCACACTGTCGAGTTCGATAACCGATTCTTTGTTGATCTCTTCGGCAGGTTTCGCTTTGACTTCAGCCACCGGCTCGGCTTGCACCGGCGCGACGATTTTGCCAGGGATGCTGTCCCACAGATAATCGGCTTCACAATAACCAACTTCGAGCAAATGCTCGAGCTGTCGCTGATCTTCAATCAGCACGCCGGCCTCGAACAGGATGGCACCATCCTGATTGTAAATCGGCCAGCTGATTGTTTGTCCGACGAGAATGTCAGCATGCTTGAGTGACATGAGTCCTTGCAGGTCACTCATTGAGTTTATCCATCATAAAACCAGAGCCTTGTATTGATGCTATGAGCTGCGATGGTACTCCAATTCGCGGCGCCGATGAGCCTTGTGCCAAATGATATGAAATGATAAATCAGATGAAAAAGAAATGCTTGACAAAAAAATGGATGGGAGAACTTGTTGTTTTCCCATCCATTAGTTCAGCGTGTAAATGTTAAGCTTGTACGCGCTTGAGCGCTCAGCGACCACCCTCGGAAGTGGCGCGTACACAGTCAACGAAATACCCGCGTTTGCCATCGATTTCCGCCTTTACCAAGCCGTGGCAATCGGTTTCAAAGCCAGGGAAGCGCTCATTGAAATCACGTACGAAGCGCAGGTAATCGACGATGGTGCGATTGAAGCGCTCACCCGGAATCAGCAGTGGAATGCCGGGTGGGTAAGGGGTCAGCAAAATTGCCGTAACGCGACCTTCGAGTTCATCGATCGAGACCCGTTCAGTTTCGCGATGCGCCATCATGGCGAAGGCATCCGATGGCTTCATGGCTGGCTGCATGTCGGACAAATACATTTCCGTCGTCAAACGCGCCACATCATAGCCTTTGTAAGCTGCATGTATGCCTTGGCACAGGTCTTTCAGGCCCTGACCTTCGTAGCGCGGGTTGGCGGCAGCGAATTCCGGCAGGATGCGCCAGATTGGCTGATTCTTATCGTAGTCATCTTTGAACTGCTGCAGTGCAGTCAGCAAGGTATTCCAACGGCCCTTGGTAATGCCGATGGTAAACATGATGAAGAACGAGTAGAGACCGCATTTTTCCACGATCACACCGTGTTCTGCCAAGTATTTGGTAACGATAGACGCCGGAATGCCGGTTTCGCCGAACTGACCTTCGAGCGACAAGCCCGGGGTGACAATGGTGGCTTTGATAGGATCGAGCATATTAAAGCCGGCGGCCAGATTGCCGAAGCCGTGCCAATCATCTTCGGCGCGGATAATCCAGTCTTCGCGCGAACCGATACCATCAGCGGCGAACTCATTCGGGCCCCATACCTGAAACCACCAGTCTTTGCCCCATTCTTCATCAATCTTGCGCATGGCGCGGCGGAAGTCGAGTGCTTCGAGTATCGATTCTTCAACCAAGGCCGTGCCGCCTGGGGCTTCCATCATCGCCGCTGCGACATCGCACGAGGCGATGATCGAATATTGTGGCGAGGTTGAGGTATGCATCAGATAAGCTTCGTTGAAGCTGTCGCGGTCGAGCTTGCGGGTTTCCGATTCGCGCACCAGGATTTGCGAAGCTTGCGAAATCCCGGCGAGTAACTTATGCGTCGACTGGGTCGAGAAAATCATCGATGTTTTCGCGCGCGGACGGTCTTTGCCGATGGCATGCATATCTTTGTAAAAATCGTGAAAGGTCGCATGCGGCAGCCAAGCCTCATCAAAGTGCAGCGTGTCGATTTCACCATCGAGCAAATCTTTCAGTACTTCGACGTTGTACAGCACGCCGTCATAGGTTGACTGGGTAATAGTCAAAATACGCGGCTTTTTGTTTTTCGCTTCGCGCGCGAAGGGATTGGCTTCGATCTTGCGCATGATGCTTTCCATGCTGAACTCTTCGAGCGGGATCGGGCCGATGATGCCGAGATGATTACGGGTCGGCATCAGGAACACTGGAATGGCACCGCACATGATGATCGAGTGCAGAATCGATTTATGGCAGTTACGGTCGACCACCACGATGTCACCCGGAGCGACGGTAGAGTGCCACACCATTTTGTTCGAAGTCGAAGTGCCGTTGGTGACGAAGTAACAGTGATCGGCATTAAAAATACGCGCGGCATTGCGTTCCGACGCAGCGACCGGACCGGTATGGTCGAGCAATTGGCCGAGTTCTTCGACGGCATTGCAGACGTCGGCGCGCAGCATGTTTTCACCGAAGAATTGATGAAACATTTGACCGATCGGTGACTTCAGGAAGGCTACGCCACCGGAATGCCCAGGGCAATGCCATGAGTAAGAGCCATCATTGGCATAATGGACTAAGGCGCGGAAAAATGGCGGTGAGAGTCCATCCAGATACGAGCGCGCTTCGCGGATGATGTGGCGCGCGACGAATTCCGGGGTATCTTCAAACATATGAATGAAACCGTGCAGTTCGCGCAGGATATCGTTCGGGATATGGCGCGAGGTACGCGTTTCACCGTACAGGTAAATCGGGATATCGGCATTTTTATAGCGTATCTCTTCGACGAAGGCGCGCAGTGATTTCAGTGCATGATCGGTTTCGAGCACACTGCCGCCGCCGAATTCTTCATCGTCGATCGACAAGATGAAGGCTGAGGCACGTGACTGTTGCTGGGCAAATTGTGATAGGTCGCCGTAACTGGTTACGCCGAGCACTTCCATGCCTTCGGACTCGATGGCATCGGCGAGTGCGCGAATGCCGAGGCCCGAAGTATTTTCGGAACGGAAATCTTCATCAATGATGACGATGGGGAAGCGGAATTTCATGGTGGTCTCCAAAAAGCTCTGGGAAGGGAGACGCCTGGGCAAGTTGCATCAACCGCTTGCGCGCCGAAATTTTAAAAGAATCGAATTCTCTCAGATATGTGCTGCGTCATGTAAAAAAATCTGTACTTTTATGCCGGCTGTGGCCAAGTCATAGTTCTGTCACTGAGCCAGCCGGAATGAAAAAAGTGAGCACTGCGCTCACTTTTTTCATTCCGGTGCAGCCAGCAAGTCGATCAGAAGCGGTAACTCGCTGCCGAATAAACCACGACCGGACTGTTTTGGAACACGAACGGACTCTTACTGACATCGTTACTATAACGGCTTATCGTCGCACCGGTGGTGAGTGACCAATTGGTGTCGATGGTCCAGTGCCAACTGGTACCGAGTTTAACATCGGTCAAACCAGCCGATGGCGTGTATGGAGTGTAACCGCTGGCTTGTGATTGCGTCGCGTTGACACCGAAGTAAGACTGCATGTATTGGCTATTCGCCCAGTTCGCGCTGACGGTCGCGGTCAGGCGATGCTTGTCGTTCAGTTCAGTGGTCGCACGGGCGCCAAAACTGACCTGCAGGCCATTATGATCTACCCCGGAACCGTAGCGCAACGAAGTCAGCAGCGAATAATTCTGATTGATATGATAGTTGGCAAAGGCACCTGGCTCGATCGTGGTGGCGACATCACCCAAGCCTTGTAACTTACTTGAGCGCGAGACATCGCGCGCACCTTCGAGCGACATTCTCAAACCATACTGCAGATTGCCGCTTTTGGAAAAGTTATAACCGAGGCCGTTGACCGTGCTGAGAAAAAAACCGTTCTTCCAGTGCGCGTCGAATAAGGGGTAAACCGCCTTGCGGCGCTCGTTCGAACCTTGATAGCTGGGCATGAAGATAGCAGCAGCGCCGAGCGAGTAATTGAAGTCTTTCGGCAGATAGTATTCTGGAATCGTTTGCACGAACTGCGACGTCTGTGCTGACGCCGCAGCACTGAGGGTGAGCGCGGCGGCAGCCAAGGCAAGGCGGAAATAAATTGTCATGATGGTCTTTCTTCAGGCTTTCTTAAATATGTAAGGCGGCCAGCGCAGCCAGCAAAACGCCGATGCCTGCCGCCCCGTAGGAGGTCAATTGCAGCCACTTCTTTTTGGTCAGCAAGGTCATTGCTGCCAGCGAGATGGCGATCTGAATTGCCGTCATTGCCTGCGCCCAGCGGTGATGCTGGTGCAAAGCTTGTTCGGATAATTCTTCGAAATGTGACGATTGGGCTTCGAGCTCTTCCGCTTTCTTCTTAATGTCTTCTTTTTCTGACTTGTAGCGCGCGACTTCCGATTTGTATTTTTCAGAGTCAGCACCAGGCAGTACCATGGCTAATTCAGCCAGGTTTTGCTTGCTCGATTTGGACTGGTAAAAATTCCACTGGTTCGAGGCTTCGGTCTTTCTGATCGCCGCATCATTCTTCAACATGGCCGCATCGTTTTGGGTGGCACCACCCTCGTAGCCGAACAAGGCACCGACGGTGGCCAAGATCGCAGTCATGACCGCGATCCGTCCGGCGAAATCGTTATTGCCGTGCGCGGCTGCGTGCTCAACTTCGTGGTCATGCGGACCATGTACGTGAAATTCATCGCTGGACATTATTTTCCCTGTTGGATTGTTTTATTAATTAAAACTTTTTGGTATAGGTAACAAATTGGTAGTGCAAATCTTGTGTCTCAGCATAGTGCGGGTCGCGCGTCGCGACCTGCCAGTAGGACAAGTCGATGACGGGAAAAAATGCATCGCAGGGATAGGTGGCGGCGATTTCGGTCACAATCAAGCGGTCGGCCAAGGCGATCGCTTGGCGGTAAATGTCGGCACCGCCAATGATGAAACTATCTTGCTCAGCCACTGCGGCACAGGCTGCTTCAAGACTGGCGAACACTTCCACACCCTCGGCATGCCAAGCGCTGTTACGGCTGATGACCATATTGCGTCGTTGCGGCAAGGGGCGGCCAATGGATTCAAAGGTTTTGCGCCCCATAATGATGGGGTGGCCGCTGGTGGTACGCTTGAAATGGGCAAAATCTTCCGGCAAATGCCAAGGCATGGCATTCCCTATGCCGATTCCGCGCTGTTGGTCTACCGCTACGATCAGAGTGATGGAGGACATGCTCATGTGCCCTTACACCGCGACCGGGGCTTTGATGTGCGGATGAAATTCATAGCCGCTGAAATCGAAGTCTTCGTAGCGATAATCAAAAATCGAAGCTGGCTGACGCGCGATCTTCAATTGCGTCAGCGGTAAAGGACTGCGGCTTAATTGCAAGTCAACTTGTTCCAAATGATTGGCATACAAATGGCAGTCGCCACCGGTCCAGATGAAGTCGCCGACTGCCAGTCCGGTTTGTTGCGCAACCATGTGGGTGAGCAATGCATAGGAAGCAATATTGAACGGCACGCCGAGAAAAATATCGGCGCTGCGCTGATATAGCTGGCAAGACAATTTACCATCGGCAACATAGAATTGGAATAGGGCATGACAAGGCGGCAATTTCATTTGCTCAATGTCGGCCACATTCCACGCCGATACGATCAGGCGGCGTGAATCGGGGTTACTCTTGATTTGGCTTATCAGTTGTGTAATCTGGTCGATGTGGCCGCCGTTCGGCGTCGGCCAGTTGCGCCACTGTGAGCCATATACCGGGCCAAGTTCACCTTGCGCATCAGCCCAGGCATCCCAGATCGAGACGCCATGTTCTTTTAAATAAGCAATATTGGTCGAACCGGCCAAAAACCAGATCAATTCATGCACGATCGATTTCAAATGCAATTTTTTTGTGCTTACCAGCGGAAAGCCCTGGCTCAAGTCAAACCGCATTTGATAGCCGAAGGTCGACAACGTGCCGGTACCGGTACGGTCGGTCTTGACGCTGCCGTGGTCACGGACGTGACGCATGAAATCTAGGTATTGGTGCATGGTATTAATTTGTGCAATCGCAGAGCAAAATAAATGTGGCGTAGTATATCCTAATGTCGCCTTTTGCTCGCGCGCTGCGCTGGCGTAAAAGCGCTCAATTTATCTGTTTTTTACAAATTCAAACCACGCCGCCTATCGATGCGAGCGCAAGGGGTCGGAGCTGTCACGGTCGCCAGGAGCGATTAACGGCAGCTTGATTTCAAAGCGCGTTCCTTGCCCAGGCATACTGATGACGCGAATGTTGCCACCCAATACATTGCCGATGATGTTGAAAGTAATGCTCAAACCCAAACCGCTGCCGCCTTGGCCGAATTTGGTGGTGAAAAACGGTTCAAAAATACGATTGATGATTTCCGGAGGAATGCCTTTGCCGTTATCGGTGAAGGTGATCATCACATAGTCGGCATTTTGCTTGGCCGAGCAGCGCATATGTCCTTCACTACGACCTTCCAAGCCATGGATGACGGAATTATTGACTAAATTGGTAAATACTTGGCCCAGCAAACCAGGATAACTATCGAGTTCGATCTCGGCTGGAATGTCAAGTTCCAAGGTGAACGGGGTCTTGCGCAGACTGGAGTGGAGCAGAGCGCTCAATTCTTGCAATACTACCAATAAGCCGAAGCGCCGACGTTGTGCGCTTGATTGATCGACCGCTACCTGCTTGAAGTCACCGACCAGATGCGCCGACTGTTGCAAGCCGCGTAACAGTAGCTTGGTGGAATCGAGCGCGGTGGCGGCGTAGCGGTTCAAATCTGAACGACGCATTTGGCCGTCTTCCACCATTTGCAGTAAGCGGCGCGTTTCTTCTTCGAGGGTACTGGCGACCAGCAGGCAGTTGCCCAGGGGGGTATTCAATTCATGCGCCACGCCAGCCACCATGGAACCCAAGGCGGCCATGCGTTCTACCCTTGCCAGTTCAGCTTGGGCGGTGTTGACATTATGTAAGGCGGCTTCGAGATTGGTGTTGACGCTTTCCAGTTCTTGCGTGCGTTGGCGGACTTTCGATTCCAGTGTGCCTGAGTATTCCAGCAATTGCTGATTTTTGATTTCCAGTTCGCCGAACGAGCGTCTCAATGCTTGCCGCGTCGCTTCCAAACTGGTCGCCAGATGGCCTAGCTCATCTTCCCGGTCAAGTGCAATCGGGTCATTGAGTTCGCCATTGGCGAGGCGGTCTGATTGGTCCATTAGTAACTTGACCGGCTTGACCAAGCGCCACTGCAATACCATCAGGATGAATAAAATCGCCAAGAACAGCGATAGCACCGCCGTGGTTACATAGCGCCGGAAATCGGAACGCAAGCTTTCTTGTAGCAAATCTTCAGCCAGCGTCAGTGTCACTTCGCCTATCACTTGCCCGCCATGGGTGATCTGGCGCGTCATACTGGTGAACGGACCCTTTTGGCTGGCTTGCCGCACATTGTTTTTGATGAATTCTTTGCGGTCCGGCAGGGTAATCACTGCTATCGTTGCCACTCGTGGGTCGGAATACACCACTTCGCTTGAAATATTGGCTATTTCCGGTGTGATTTGCCATAGAGGTTCGCTCAAAATGACCGACAAAATATCAACCAAACGATGATGGTCTTCGGTGTTGCGCGCGCGCGCAGCGATTTCTATGCTGTTGAGATGATACGGAATCAGAATTGCGGCCGGCACGGTTAGACCGAATACCACCGCTAAAATAATCGCCAGCCTGAGCGAGATGTGTGTGCGGGTGGTGTGAAAAATCGTTCTTAACCGCATTGCAATATCCTCGAGCGTCGCTGTTCTGTAGGGTGCTACACCTCATGGGGCCGGTGAGGCCTCGTGCCGGAGTATCCGGTGCGGATTAAGGGCAAATTGTAGGCAATCAAGAAATATTAAGAGGTTTTACCTGTCAGGGCAAGCGATGCTTGAGTTTATGGCTAAATTGCAACATATGTCGGGAAATCTCACCAAATTAGCGCCGGAAAACTGGGGCATTCCGGCGCATTGACTCAATGATTTTCGCGGGCGTGATTGATCGTGTATTTAGGAATTTCTATCGTGATATCTTGTTTACCTAGTTTGACTTGGCAAGACAGGCGCGAATTGACTTCCAAGCCCCAGGCGGCGTCGAGCAAGTCTTCTTCTTCCTCAGTGGAGGCATTGAGTGAAGCTAAACCGGCGCGGATGACCACGTGACAAGTGGTGCAGGCACACGACATTTCGCAGGCATGTTCGATTTCGACAGCATGTTCCACCATGGCTTCGCACAGCGACTTGCCTTCTTCGGCCTCGATGACGGCACCGCTTGGGCAAAGTTGTGGGTGGGGGAGGATGGTTATTGTTGGCATGGTAGGGTCAATTTTTCCGTTAAGTGTCAGGCGTTTCAGGCGATTTCATCGAGCTTTTTGCCGGCCAGCGCGCTGCGCACACTCTGGTCCATGCGGCGTTGGGCGAATTCATCCGTGCCCTGTGCCAGTGCGCTGATGGCGTTCTGTACATTTCTGTGGTCACTGTCTTGCATAGCGAGGCGCACGCTGGCCATCAATGCTTCGATCGTGGCCGCTTCCTGTGCCGAAATCAAATGTCGGTCGGCCGTCAGTGCCGACTGCGTGGCCAGCAGTATCCGTTCTGCTTCGACTTGCTCTTCGCGCAGCGCACGTTGTTGCATATCGCTATCTGCCGAAGAGAAGGAATCTTGCAACATCCGTGTAATATCGCCATCGACCAAACCGTAAGATGGCTTGACGGTAATTGCCGTTTCCACTCCAGAGCGCAATTCGCGTGCCGAGACCGATAGTAAGCCATCGGCATCGACTTGATACGTGATGCGGATGCGCGCCGCACCGGCCGCCATCGGTGGAATGCCGCGCAATTCAAAGCGTGCCAGGGAACGGCAGTCTGACACCAATTCGCGCTCACCTTGGACGATGTGGATCGCCAGTGCGGTTTGGCCGTCTTTGAAGGTAGTAAATTCTTGCGCGCGCGCACATGGAATGGTCGAATTGCGGGGGATGACTTTTTCTGCCAGGCCACCCATGGTTTCGACTCCGAGCGAGAGCGGAATCACGTCCAACAACAGCCAGTCATCACCGGGCGCACGGTTGCCGGCCAAGAGATTGGCTTGAATCGCCGCGCCCAAGGCGACTACTTTATCGGGATCGATATTGGCCAGCGGCGTGGTTTGGAAAAATTCTGCTACGGCTTTACGCACATGCGGCATGCGCGTAGCGCCGCCGACCAAGACGACACCATCGATGTCATCGGCGCTTAAACCGGCATCGCGTAAGGCCTTGCGACATGGCGTCATGGTTTTGACGACCAAGTTCTGCGTCATCTCGGCCAATAAGGCAGCCGTGATTTGCAAATGCACCGATTCGCCGGAATTGAGTTTGGCATCAATCGATGTGCTTGGTTTGGACGAGAGAATTTCTTTTGCCTCGCGCGCCTTGATCATCAAAATGCTGGTGTCTTCATGCGACAAGGGGCCTAAATGGGCTTGCTCGAGTATCCAACAAAACAAGCGGTGGTCGAAATCATCGCCGCCGAGCGCAGAATCGCCGCCGGTGGCCAGCACCTCGAACACGCCCTTGCTCATTTTCAGTACCGAAATATCGAAGGTGCCGCCGCCCAAATCATAGACGGCGTAGGTACCTTCGGAGGCATTGTCGAGCCCATAGGCGATCGCAGCTGCGGTCGGCTCATTGAGCAGTCGCAACACATTGATGCCAGCGAGTTTGGCGGCATCTTTGGTCGCCTGACGCTGGGCATCATCAAAATAAGCCGGTACGGTGATCACCGCGCCGACCAAATCGTCGCCCAAGGCATCTTCAGCTTGCTGACGCAGGGTGGCCAAAATTTGCGCCGATATTTCGACCGGACTCTTGAGCCCGGCCACGGTCTTCAATTGCACCATGCCCGGTTCATCGTGAAAATCATACGGCAGGTTTTCGGCATAGGCGATATCTTTGAGGCCGCGCCCCATGAAACGCTTCACCGAGACGATGGTATTTTTCGGGTCTTTGCTTTGTTCCGCTTGGGCTTTGAAGCCGATGTGCGCATGACCATTGGCCAAGTAGCGCACCACCGAGGGTAGCAGCGAGCGACCTTCTTCATCGTTCAAAATTTCGGGAATGCTGTTGCGGACCGTAGCCACGAGCGAATTGGTAGTGCCCAAGTCTATGCCCACCGCCAGTCGGTGTTGATGTGGGGCAGTAGACATGCCAGGTTCTGAAATCTGCAGTAATGCCATGATCGTGATGTCGTGGATGGCGAGCCATCGGGTTGACGCAAAAAATATGCGCTGGGTTAGTCGTCGAGTGCGGCGATGTCTTGGAGGAATTTTTCTATGAACATGCAGGCACGAATGTGTTCGGTCGCGGCGCTGAAATTACTGTCATCGAAACTGCTTGCCAAGGCCGCCAGCATGGTTTTCAAGCTCGTCGTGAGCTCGGCTTCCAATGCGTGCAAGGCCGCAGTATCGGCGGCGGCACGGGCGTCGTCAAACGCTTCGCGCCATTCGATCTGTTGGATTAAAAATGCCACCGGCATGCTGGTATTGGATTCGGTTTGCAGATCAATACCGTGCAGCTGGCATAAATAAGTCGCGCGCGGCAGCGGTTTTTTCAGCACTTGATAGGCTTCATTGGCGCGGGTAGCCCATTGCATGGCTACGCGTTTTTCCGCTTCGCCGCTTTGCACGAATTTATCCGGGTGTACCTTGCTCTGCACTTCGCGGTAGGCGCGCTCGAGTTGTGTCGTGTCGATAGCATACCGCGCCGGCAGCGCAAAGAGCTCGAAATGGTTTTGCATGCGCGCCTTTTAAATACGGAAGCTCTCGCCACAACCACATTCGTCTTTGACGTTGGGGTTGTAGAACTTAAAGCCTTCGTTAAGACCTTCGCGGGCAAAGTCGAGCTCGGTACCGTCAATGTAGGGCAAGCTTTTCGGATCGACAAATACCGACACACCATGCGACTCGAACACGGCGTCATCGCTGCCGACTTCATCGACATATTCGAGTTTGTAAGCCATGCCCGAGCAACCGGTAGTGCGCACGCCGAAGCGCAAGCCTATCCCTTTGCCGCGGCGTTCCATATAACGGGTGACGTGTTTCGCCGCTTTTTCTGTCAGTGTAATAGCCATGGTCGATCCTTCAAAAATACTTATGCTGCGACGCTGCTGTGCTTGTTTTTGTAATCGAGCACGGCTGCCTTGATCGCATCTTCAGCCAGAATCGAGCAGTGAATTTTAACCGGTGGCAAGGCTAATTCTTCAGCGATGGCGGTGTTTTTGATTTCCAATGCCTGGTCCAGCGTTTTACCCTTGACCCATTCGGTAACCAGCGACGACGAAGCAATCGCCGAACCGCAGCCGTAGGTTTTGAATTTAGCATCTTCGATGATGCCATCGGCACTGACTTTGATCTGCAACTTCATGACATCGCCGCAAGCTGGTGCGCCGACCATGCCGGTGCCAACCGTGTCGTCACCTTTTTCAAAGGCACCGACGTTACGTGGATTTTCGTAGTGATCTAAAACTTTATCTGAATAGGCCATGGTAATGCTCCTCAATAGTGTGATGGTAGGTCCGCGCGCTGCGCGAACCATGTTTTGTGTCAGCTGCGCTGCTTAATGCGCGGCCCACTGTATGCTCGAAATATCGATGCCGTCTTTGTACATATCCCACAGTGGCGAGAGTGCGCGCAGCTTCTCAACCTTGGTTTTGAGCAGGTTGATGGTGAAATCGATGTCTTCTTCGGTAGTGAAACGACCGATCGTGAAACGGATGGAACTATGCGCCAATTCATCGCTGCGACCGAGGGCGCGCAATACATAGGAAGGCTCCAAGCTGGCCGAGGTACAGGCCGAACCGGACGACACGGCGATATCTTTGATCGCCATAATCAAGGATTCACCTTCGACATAATTGAAACTGACATTCAAATTGTGTGGCACGCGCTGCGCCATGTCGCCATTGACATAGGTTTCTTCGATTTCTTGCAAGCCGGTCGCGAGGCGGTCGCGCATGGCGCGCACATGACTGAGTTCGCTGTCCATTTCTTCCTTGGCCAAACGGAAGGCTTCGCCCATGCCCACGCACTGATGCGGTGCCAGTGTACCGGAACGGAAACCGCGCTCATGACCGCCACCATGCATTTGCGCTTCCAAACGCACGCGCGGTTTGCGGCGGATGTACAAAGCACCGATGCCTTTCGGGCCGTAGGATTTATGTGCCGAGAATGACACCAAATCAACCTTGATCTGTTCGAGGTCGATGTCGACCTTGCCGGTTGCTTGCGCGGCGTCGGAGTGGAAAATGATGCCCTTGCTGCGGCACAGTTCGCCGATTTCAGCGATCGGTTGAATTACACCGATTTCATTATTCACCCACATCACCGAAACCAAGATGGTGTCAGGACGAATCGCCGCCGCCAATTGTTCTATCGTGATGAGACCATTGTCTTGCGGTTGCAGGTAAGTCGCTTCAAAGCCTTGACGTTCGAGTTCGCGCACGGTGTCGAGTACGGCCTTGTGTTCGGTTTTGACGGTGATGATGTGCTTGCCCTTGGCTTGGTAAAAATGCGCCGCGCCTTTGAGTGCCAAGTTATTACTTTCGGTGGCACCGGAAGTCCAGACGATTTCGCGCGGATCAGCATGCACCAGCGCGGCGACGTTAGCACGCGCCTCTTCTACCGCGGCTTCCGCATCCCAGCCATACATATGGCTGCGTGAAGCGGGATTGCCGAATTGCGCGCGCAAATACGGAATCATTTTATCGGCGACGCGTGGATCGACCGGCGTGGTGGCCGAGTAATCCATGTAAATCGGGAAGTGCGGCGATTTGAGCGTATCGAGCAAGCTTTTTTCCAATGGTGCGTTCATTCTGGACTCCAAATATCAAGAGGCGATGTGGCTGGTATGCGCATGGTGCATGACCACAATCTGGTTTTCTGCGGCTTTTTGTTTCTGTTGATTGACCAAGTCCTGCAGAGAGACGGAATCGAGGTAATCAACCATTTTGGCGTTGAGCGTCGCCCATAAATCGTGGGTCATGCAATGCAAGCCATTGATGTGGTCGGTGCCGTGGCAATTGCCTTTGCCGCCACATTGAGTGGCATCGAGTTGTTCGTCAACGGCGATGATGATGTCGGCCACCGTGACTTGCTGCGCTTTGCGTGCTAAATGATAGCCACCGCCCGGACCACGCACCGATTCAACGATTTCATGGCGACGTAATTTGCCGAACAATTGTTCGAGGTAAGACAAGGATATATCCTGCCGTTGGCTGATGCCGGCCAGCGTCACAGGACCTTTGTCCTGGCGCAATGCCAGATCGATCATTGCCGTGACGGCGAAACGTCCTTTGGTAGTAAGGCGCATGGTGTGCTCCGAGTTGCCTGAGGCGGAAAAGACTGCTTACGCTGAGTTGTTGAGCGATTTAGTCAAGTATAGCAAACTTGAGTAATTTTGTCAGGCATAGCCATTTTTTGAATGCTCGCAGGTCGAATCGGCTCAATCAGCTCTGTAAATACCATTGTTCGACCTTGCTTCTGGCCCAAGCGGTCTTGCGCAGGAAGCGCAGGCTGGACTTGATGCTGGGGTCATGTTCGAAACAGCGAATCGGAATTCTTTGCGCCAAGACCGACCATCCATGCTGCTCCAACAAGGTGGTCAAGATGGCCTCCAAGCTGATACCTTCCAGGCTTTTTACGCGTGTTTGCGGTGGGGTCATCGCCAGGTCAGAAAGAGGATTGGTCATGAAATTGCTGTGTTGCATAAGTATGGAACGCAATTTTAACGCTATTCCGAGTTTTGTGTCGGCACGGCATTAGTCTGATTCGCCTCTGCCTCCCAATTTAGGGTTGCACCCAAAGTTCGCTGCGATTCAGCGGCAATTTGTTGCGCGCAATCATGGGATTGGGTAATTCGATAATGCTTCTTTGTCGGATATTCGCTTTGTACAAGATATCGCGATAATATTTTTGAAATAGCTTATCAAAATCACCACTAACTATCAGACTCTCCAAAGCAGTGCGTAAATCCGCCGCGAACTGCGCATGGCGCGGGCTGACGAAAAAATACTCGGCGCTGTCGTAGTGCAGCACGATAGCTTGGTCGATGACGATACCTTGCTCGCGGTGCTCATCGAATTCTTGCCAGACCTCAAAAATAGCGCGTGGAAAGTAGTCGAAACGGGCGGCCGCCAGCATCGCGAACAGCGGCTCATAGGACGAGGCTACACTAACAGGCAAGCCGCTGTGGCGCAAAATTGCCGTATCGGGCCAGTCGTGCACCTGACCCGCGCTGAAATGCTGTAAATCTGCCAGCGATTTCACATTCTTAAACAAATCTTTATCGTTTTTTCGCAACAAAGCGATGCGCCAACCCAAGGCACCCTTGTCGATGGGAATGCGGATGGGAATGAGTTGGGCTTCACGCTGCTCGGTCGTCATGGTCCAGATGAGGTCGAGCTTGCCCTTGGCTGACGCGGTTTCATTGATGAAGCGTGTTTGCGGATAAGTGAGCTCGCTGGCGACTAAATGGTACTTGCCCGGAAGCTTGTTCATTGCGGCTTGGAGCAATTCCAGCACGTAGTCCGCATGCCTGTCATTTTTTGTCGAGGTACGCGGATAACGTATTGTTTCGCTGGCCAGCGCTGCTGTGAGCCAGAGTGTCGTGATGATGGCGCAGATAAGACGGCAGCAGGAAGCGCAACGGTGACTCATCAGGATTGCTCGCTGGTTAAGGTGATGTGGGGCAAGGGCCTGTCAATTTACCACGTTCATACAAAAAAAACAGCTGACGCACCCTTCGGTGTGCCAGCCAGAACTACGCTGCTTTGCTTGTGAGATTACACGATATCGAAACTGACGCCCTGTGCCAAGGGCAGGGCATTGCTGTAATTAAAGGTATTGGTGGCGCGGCGCATGTAGGCACGCCATGCATCGGAACCCGATTCACGTCCGCCGCCCGTCTCTTTCTCGCCGCCGAAAGCCCCACCGATTTCAGCGCCAGACGGACCAATATTGACATTGGCGATGCCACAGTCACTGCCGAGTGCCGAAACGAAGTATTCGGCTTCGCGCAGATCGGTGGTGAAAATGGCGGAGGACAAGCCTTGTGGCACCTCGTTATTCCAGGCGATCGCTTGCTGCAATTCATGGTAACGGACGATGTAGAGAATAGGTGCGAAGGTTTCATGGTGCATGCCTGCGCTTTGTTGTGGCATTTCCACTAAAGCCGGCCGCACATAGTAGCCGGCTTCGCAGCCCGGTACGCTGACCCGCTCGCCGCCGCTGCAATGGCCTTGTTCCGCGCTAGCGCTGCTGAGCGCAGTTTGCATGGCGGTATAGGCAGCCTGATCGATCAAGGGGCCGACCAAGTTGCCGGCCTCAAAAGGGTTGCCAACCGGTAAAGCCGCATACACATGCTTGAGGCGTGGAACCAGTGTGTCGTAGATGCTGTCATGAACGAACAGTCGACGCAGTGTGGTGCAGCGCTGTCCGGCCGTGCCGACGGCGGAGAAGGTAATGGCGCGCACCGCCATTTCCAAATCGGCGCTGGCAGCGACGATCATGGCATTATTGCCACCCAATTCGAGTATGCTCGGTACCAGTCGTGTGGCGCACATGCTCGCCACTTGGCGTCCCATGCGCGTGCTGCCGGTAGCGCTTACCAGTGCCACGCGGCGGTCTGCCACCAATTGCGCAGCGCCGGCAGCGGTGCCGATCAATACCTGTGTCAAGCCGACCGGGGCATCGCTGCCGAAGCGTGCCAGGGCCCGTTCGAACAAGGCCTGCGTGGCCAGCGCGGTCAGTGGGGTTTTTTCTGAGGGTTTCCAGATCACGCTGTTGCCACAAACAATGGCCAACGCCGCATTCCAAGCCCATACCGCGACCGGAAAATTAAATGCCGAGATCACGCCAACCACGCCACGCGGGTGCCATTGTTCCATCATGCGATGGCCCGGACGTTCCGAGGCAATCGTCAAGCCGTACAATTGACGCGACAGACCGACTGCGAAATCGCAAATATCGATCATTTCCTGCACTTCGCCCAAACCTTCTTGTACAATTTTCCCCGCTTCGAGCGTGACGAGGTGGCCGAGTTCCGCTTTGTTTTGGCGTAACTCTTCTCCGAGCAAACGTATCAGTTCGCCGCGGCGTGGTGCCGGCACGCTGCGCCACGTGAGGAAGGCGCTGTGCGCTTGGGCGACGGCGGCGTCGATTTGGTCGGCGCTGTCGGCGCGCAAGTTAGCCAGCAGGGTGCCGTTGATCGGCGAAATACTCTGCACATCGGTGCCGGCACGGGCCGCCAAAGCGATGCCGAAATGGGCCAGTAAAGTGGGTAGGGAGGATGGATTCATCGGGTAGCCTCATCAGTACATTAAAACAGCAGGAGCGCGCATCAAATGGCGTAGTAGCGGCCGAAACGGTTGGACAGGAAATCGCTGAGCTTGGCTTGCTCTTGGCGCACCAAGCCGTGCTGTGGCAGCTTCCCGCTCAGCACTAAGTCAACCATGGTGCAAATTCCAGCCGCGGTGGTTAATTGTATCGCTGAGAGTAACTGAGCATTGACTTCTTGTGCGTAGATTTTTTTCGCATACGATTCCTGTTCGAGACGGCCTTGGCGCATGCCGACCACGCTGACAAACACCAGCACCACATCTTGCTTGGTCATGGGGATGGAGGTTTCGAGTACATCTTTGAGTATCGGTCGACGTTCGAGTTTGCCTAATTCCAAGTCGCGAATGAGCATCTTGACGATGTCGCGGTGCCCCGGATAGCGCACGGTTTTGTAATTGAGATTCTGTACTTTGCCCTGTAAGCTTGCACATAAAGTGCCGAGGCCGCCCGAGGTGTTGAAGGCTTCGTAATCTATGCCATCGAGCGAGAAATGTTCGATTTCTTCGAGCGCCGCAGTTTCGCGTAATTGTCCATCGACAATCGCCTCGCAAGGATTGCAATACTCATTGATCAAGCCATCGGTGCTCCAAGTCAGATTGTACTTGAGGGCATTGTTGGGGAAGGTCGGCAAGGCACCGACGCGCATGCTGACGTCACGCAAGCTGTCGAAACCGAGAGCAACATCGTTGGCAACGATGGAGATGAAGCCCGGTGCCAGCCCGCATTGCGGTACGAAAGCGCAATCGGCCCCTTCGGCCAGTTGCTTGACGATGCGGGTGCTTTCTACATCTTCGGTTAAATCGAAATAATGCGAGTTGGCCGCGCGGGCAGCGCCGGCGATGATGGGTGTGAGGAAATACGGGCAGGCCGACAGCGTGACTTGATGGCCGCGTATCAGTTCGGTGACGATTTCTTGGTCGCCGAGGTCGGCCTGCACGATGCGGGTACGCGGAAAGCCGGCTTGCTCCACATATTTCAAACGTTCGGGGTCGCGATCGGCGACGGTGATGTCATAATCGCCAGTATGTGAAAGCAGATTGAGGATTGCATCCCCGATTTTCCCTGCGCCTAGCAAAATGAGCTTGGTTGCCATTTTTATCTCCCCGGTTATTGTTGCAAAAAGAAATCATTAGCTAGTCTATGCCCAAGTTCTGTCAGATAATAGTGTCGAAATTATCGTCAATATGGCTTACTAGGGTACAAAATGACTCAAATTTACGACAAGGTGTAGCGAGGCAATGAATCGAGAACTGGATGAGATAGATAAAAAAATCCTGGCTTTGCTCATCGATGATGCGCGTTTGCCGGTGACGGTCATCGCCCGGCAAGTCGGGGTAGCACGCACGACGGTGATTGCGCGCATTGCCGCGCTGGAAAAGTGCGGCATGATCGTCGGCTATGCGGTGAAGTTGAATCAGAAAGCCTTGCAGTCGGCGGTGCGCGCCTATGTGGGCTTGTCGGTGGAAACCAAGTATGCGGCGGCCTTGATACGCTACTTGCAAAATTTACCGGAAACCGAAACCTTATGTGCGGTGTCGGGGGTGATCGATTACATGCTGACCTTGCGCTGCGATACCACCGCCACACTCGATGCCTTACTCGATCAAATCGGTGCCATGGATGGCGTGCGACAAACCTCGACCTCGATTATCCTCAGCAAGCGCATAGACCGCGCGGCCGGGTGAGCTATTCAACTATTGCTGGAAATAAGTTCAGGCGATGTTATTTTGTTGTCGAGCGGGAGTTTCGGATCGCCGCTGTGATTACTGGCGGCGAAACCTGCTTTCGATTGCTGCAGAATTTGCCAATGTACCGAGGCGCGATCGACGCCGCTGCGGTCCAGTGGTGCTGGCAATTGCGCTGCCGATTGCGCTTGCTTGGCCGTGGTGGTGGCGTCACCCTGAGCCGCACTCAGCAGTTCGCGCGAGGTCGGTGGCAAGGAGCTCATGGCCGACGCGTGGCTACAGAGTAGTGTCGCCCAAAGCGTGGCCGTAAAGCGTGATCCAAGTGTTACAGAGTGCTGTGACATAGTTGCCCGCTGGTAAAAAGTGCTGTTGCTTGAATATTGTACGAATGTTGTCAGTATGGTGTCATCAAGCTTAATTTGCTGCAATGGAATTTTCGCGCAAATTATGCTCGTGGTCGTAAGCAATTTTTTCTTGTTCCGTCATTCTTGCTGCTGTTATTGTGACGGTAGCCAATGCGGTGCTCGCTGCCGGCTTCGCTGATTGCACACCGAGCACTATGGTAGCAGCAATTGCGACGATACTTAAGCAAGTGAGGGCGGTTGAATGGAAAGTTTTCATGTGAAGCTCCTTGGTGAGGTTGGTGCTGCTTGGTTGTGCTGCGATGAAGCTACTTTATCCAAGCGCGCCATGCTCTGCCATGCCTATGTGATGAATTGCGTGAATCGCGGGATGAACTGCATTTTTGGTGGCAGTGACAGTTGAAAATTCAATTCGATAGGACTAGTTGAGATGATAACCAAGCGCACGTTGTTCGCTTGCTTGCTGCTGTGCGCTACGGCGGCACAAGCACAATTGCAGAGTTGGGGTAGTTATCCGCCTCTGCCAGGACTCAGCGCCGGCAGCACGCCAAGCGCCGAGGCACCACTGGCCATGTTAGAGCAGCGCCAAGCGCCGGCCGTCTCCAACTGGCTGGGGCAACAGGATGTCTTGAGTCGTGCGGTGTTGGCACGTTTAGCCGCGCGCACGGCGCTGGCGGCACGTTTGCAAGCCTTGGCGCAAGCAGTTGCTCAGCCGGCGCTGATGCTGGAGTGGCCGGAGTCTATCGTGTATGCACTCAGTGGTAACGATGGACGTAGTCGCGTGCTGCTGCGCCAGCAAAACACCGGCGCCGAACGGGTGCTGTACATCGCCGCGCCGGAACAGCAAATTCTGGCGCTCGTGCTGGCACCGGAGCGCGATAAATTGATCGTGGTCGCGCGCAGCCAGACAGTTGGCAAACAGGCTTACCTGGTCGCGCTCAGCGATGCCAATGCCGATGTTGACGTCATCAGTGGCTTGCCGCCGACTTCAGTCGCGGCACAAGACGTGTGCTGGAGCAGTGATGGCAAGAGTGTGTTTTATCGGAGCTGGCGCAGCGGCAAAATGGAGTTGCGCCGTCACGTGCTCGGCCAAGCACCCGTCAGCGATCGTTCTCTGCTTGAAGGCAGTGAAAAAATGCTGCAGCTCGCAGCCGCTGACACACTGACACTGAGTCAGACGCCGGCTTCCAACTTCGCCTTGTTAACGCAACAGTCGGCGGCTGGGCGCAGCTACTTCTTGAGCCAACAAGCTGGCTTACAAGCAGCGAAGGCCAGTTGGCAGCAAGTGGCGACGCCGGCCGATCAAGTTGTGGCGGCCACCGAAAGCGCTGGCATGCTGTATTTCGTCACAGCGAAAGGCCGGTCTCCCACGCGAATAGAACAGCTGGACTTAAGGATGCCGCAATTACAATTGCGCAAGGCCAGCATTTTTCTGAAGAATAGCCAGTTCCCCATCGAGGCCTTGGTAGTCAACAAGGACGCGCTGTTTTGGCACACTATCGAAGCTGGCGTCAGTCATTTGTATCGCGCTCCATTAAAAGGCGCAAGCAAGGACGCCAGCGAAGAAGTGAGTTTGCCCATTGCCGGCAAGTTGAGTGAGTTGGCGCTGGCGGCGGATGGCGTGTCGCTGCAATTTCGACTGGAAGGCGGCAATGTGCCGGCGCTCACTTATCGTCTGACGGCGGATCGGCAATTGCTGAGTCAACAATTGCCGGGTCAGGTAGCTGGCGTTTTTCCTGGATTGGAAAGCAAAAGCATCGAGCTGCCGGCTGCTGATGGTGCCAAGTTATTGTTGACGCTGTATGCTGCTCCGGAGCTACAGCTTGACGGCAGTCATCCGCTGCTATTGATGCCTGTGCCAGTCGGCATAGATTTCGACCCGACCCGTTTGGCATGGATAGAACGCCAGGGTGTTGTGGCGCTGCTGGCTGAACGCGTGCCGGCCCAGCCATCCCAGCGCAGTGCCGACATCATTGCGGCAGCAAATTATTTGATTCGCGCCGGCTACACCGTGCCGGCCCGCTTGCTGGGGCAAGAAACGCGTCCCGGGCAGACCGGCTTGATCACTGCGGTGTTGCAGCGACCGGAATTGTTTGCCGCTGTCAGTCTGGCTGATCCTGAACTGGCGCAGTCTGGTGGCAAAGCTAAAACCACTTGGCCTTACCAAGCGCTGCGCGGTGGGCTCGGCTATCCGGCTATCTTGTTTACGCTCGCGGAACCAGTTAGTCCAGCCACCCTCAAGCTGGTGGCCGGTTTGCAGATTTTGAGCACGAGCCGGCAGAAACCGGTGTTGTTGAGTACCAAGGCAAGCGCGGCCGACAACTGGGCCTTCTTACTCTGGCAAGCAGGCGACAAGACCATGGGCCTCATGCCTTGATGTGTCGCTTCAGCAGGCCGCGTAATTCACCGTCACGACATGAATAGCCAAACCGCCCAGCGAAGTTTCTTTGTACTTGACTTGCATGTCTGCGCCGGTTTGACGCATGGTTTCTATGGCATCGTCGAGCGTTACTTTATGGCTGCCATCGCTGCGTAATGACAGCGATGCGGCCGTGATCGCCTTGACCGCCCCCATGCCATTGCGTTCTATGCAGGGAATTTGCACCAAGCCACCAATCGGGTCACAAGTCATGCCGAGATGATGTTCGATACCGATTTCTGCGGCCGCTTCGATCTGGGCATTGCTGCCACCCAAGGCCGCCGTGAGGCCCGCCGCAGCCATCGCGCACGCTACACCGACTTCGCCTTGGCAGCCGATTTCGGCACCAGAAATCGAAGCGTTTTTCTTGCACAACATGCCGATCGCCGATGCAGCTAACAGAAAAGTGCGTATCCCTTGCTGTGGATTACTGGGTTTGCAATCTTCTGCGTAATAGCGCAACACCGCCGGAATAATACCGGCCGCGCCATTAGTTGGGGCCGTCACTACGCGTCCGCCGGCGGCATTTTCTTCGTTGACGGCCATGGCATACAAGCTCACTCGGTGCAGCCCGTCATGCGGTAACACATCGGTGGTTTCATTGGCAGTGCGCCATAACTTGGCGGCGCGGCGCTGCACATGCAAGCCGCCTGGCAATTCTCCGCTGGTTTGCAAGCCACGCGCGATGCAGCTCTTCATCACTTGCCATAATTCATCGAGGCCGGCATCCAACTCTGCTTCGCTGCAATGGGTCGTCTCGTTGGCGCGCAACATGGTGGTGATGCTCAGACCGGTGCGGCTGCCATGGGCCAGTAATTCTGCCATGGTGGCGAAAGCAAATGGCAAGACGCTGGCGCTGGTAGCGACCGGCGCTTGTGCCAACTCGTCGGCCGAGTAAATGAAGCCGCCGCCGGTCGAGTAATAAATCTGTTCTTCGACGCGACCATCGCGTCGTGTCAGCCGGCAGCGCATGCCATTCGGGTGGCCGGGCAAGACTTCTTTCTTCAACCACAACAGGTCTCTGCCCGCATCAAAATCGATGGGATACTTGCCTAGCAGATACAGTGTATGACTGCTGTGGAGGGCGGCGATTTTTTCATCGATGGTTTCCGGTGCAATCTGTTTCGGTGTTTCACCCATGAGCCCAAGCAAGACCGCCTTGTCGGTAGCATGGCCAATGCCAGTCAGTGCCAGCGAGCCGTATAACGCCACCTCGACCTTGCTGATCTCTTCCGGTGCCAGCGCTTCTTCTACAAAGCGGCGCGCGGCCAGCATCGGGCCGACCGTGTGGGAACTCGATGGACCCACGCCTATTTTAAATAAATCGAATACACGCATATCCATCGTTGGTCTCTTTGTTTGGTATTGGCTTGCGCAGCTTATGCTGCTTGGCTCAGTTCCGGCTGACTGGGTTGAACATGTTTGAGCATATCGCTGACCAATTGGTTCAGATCGATTTGCGCGTGCCAGCCCCAATCTTGGCCGGCTTGTTGGTCGTCCAAGCTTTGCGGCCATGACGCCGCGATCGCCTGACGGCTGTCCGGTTGATAGTCTATGTCAAATTTCGGCAAATTTTGTTTGATTGCAGCGGCCAATTGGTGTGGATTAAAGCTCAAGCCGGCGACATTATAGGCCGAGCGCACCGTCAATTTACTGGCGTCGGCTTGCATGAGCGAGATCGTGGCGCGAATCGCATCGGGCATGTAAATCATCGGCAAGGTGGTGTCGGCAGTGAGGAAGCACGAGTAAGTTTCGCCGCGCAAAGCAGCATGGAAAATAGCGATGGCGTAATCGGTGGTGCCGCCGCCCGGGGGGGATTTATAACTGATGATGCCGGGATAGCGAATGCTGCGCACATCGACGCCGTATTTGTCGAAATAGTATTCGCACAGGCGTTCACCGGCCAGTTTGCTGATACCGTAAATCGTACTCGGGTCCATCACCGTATATTGTGGTGTATTGATGGCCGGTGTGTTCGGGCCGAAGGCGGCAATCGACGAGGGCCAGAAAATTTTCAAAGGCTTACCGGCCGCGCCACGCAGGCGTGCTAACTCCAAAATATTGAGTAAGCCATCCATATTCAATTCCCAGGCCTTGAGCGGGGCTTTTTCTCCGGTCGCCGATAACAGGGCAGCGAGCTGATACACTTCGGTGATGTGATACTGCTCGACCACCGCTGCGAGGCGGGCAGGATCGAGCACATCGATTACTTCATACAAGGCCGCGCCATACAGGCTGCGCGGTGTGATGTCGGCGGCCACGACATTGGCCGTGCCATATTGCAGCGCCAAGGCTGCGACCAATTCACTGCCGATCTGACCATTGGCACCGATGACTAAGATTTTTTCCATGTTGTTTTTCCCTGAGTGGTGACTGTATGAGTAACCAGTTGTTTTTATTATAATCTTCTAATGCTGTTTTTGTTGATTTGAATCACTTTTTTATCAGGTGATCAAGCCGAGCTCGCGACCGGCCTTAGCAAACGCCGCCAAGGCGGTATCAAGCTGCTCTGTGCTGTGGGCAGCCGACAACTGCACGCGCACGCGCGCCTGCCCCATAGGCACGACCGGATAAAAGAAGCCCGTCACCAAGACGCCGAGTTCATATAAGCGCGCCGCGAATTGCTGTGCCACCGGCGCATCAAACAACATCACCGGTACCACCGGATGGGTGCCGGGTTTGATGGTGAAGCCGAGCGCGGCGATTTCGCGGCGGAAATGCGCGGTATTGGCATGCAAGCGGTCGCGCAAATCGGTCGAGCTGGCCAAACGCTGCAACACCGCCAGCGAGGCACCGGCGATCGAGGGTGCCAGTGTGTTCGAAAACAAATACGGACGTGATTTTTGGCGCAAGGTATCGATCACTTCTTTGCGTCCGGCAGTGAAGCCGCCCATCGCGCCGCCGAGTGCCTTGCCCAGTGTGCCGGTGATGATATCGATGCGACCGAGTACGCCGTGGTGTTCGTGGGTACCGCGCCCGGTCGCGCCCATGAAACCGGAGGCATGGCATTCATCGATCATCACCAAGGCATCATATTGCTCGGCCAAAGCGCAGATACGGTCGAGTTGAGCGATGGTGCCATCCATGGAAAACACGCCGTCGGTAACGATGATGCGATGCCGCTGACCGGCTGCCGCTTGTAATTGTGCTTCCAGGTCGGCCATATCATTATGTGCATAGCGATAGCGCGCGGCCTTACATAAGCGGATGCCATCGATGATGGAAGCGTGGTTGAGGGCGTCTGAAATGATGGCGTCTCGTTCATCGAACAAAGGTTCAAACAAGCCACCGTTGGCATCGAAGGCGGCCGCATAGAGAATGCAATCTTCGGTGCCGAGAAAGCTCGCCAGCGCTTGTTCCAATTGTTTGTGCACAGTTTGGGTGCCGCAAATGAAGCGTACCGACGACAAGCCGTAGCCATATTGTTCGGTCGCGGCAATCGAAGCCTGTACCATTGCTTCATCACCCGACAGACCAAGGTAATTATTGGCGCATAAATTGATTAATTCGCGGCCGTCGTCGCAGCTGACGAGTGCACCCTGGCGCGAAGCCAGCACGCGTTCCGGTTTGTACAAGCCCTCAGTACGCAATTGCGCGAGATTATCGGCGAGATTGCTGATGAAATGTTGTCTGGATGCGGACTTGCTCATGATTTCTCCGTAATTGCTGTAGTGTAAAGAGCTCTGCTGCTACACTATGTTTAAGTGAATTCCCGAAAATGAATTTAAATTCGATATCAAGAACTGAATTTCGATATATCGAATATTAATCGTACTTTTTTAGTGATGCAAGCTACTTTATGAAAAAAAATCCGCCCAATACGCCACCCGAAGTCGGTGCGACGCTACAGAAAATGCGTCTGGAACGTGGTTTGACACTGGAAGATTTGTCGCGCACAGCCGGGGTTTCCAAGTCCATGCTCTCGCAAATTGAGCGCGAAAAGGCGAATCCGACCATCGCCGTGGCTTGGCGACTGGCCAATGCGCTCGGAGTCAGCATGGCTGAATTACTGTCTTCGGAAGCGCCGCAACGCGACGCCATACGCTTGCTCGAAGCGCATGAAACCCCGACTTTGCCGGGCGAGCATGCCGGCTATGTCTTACGCATCTTGGGGCCGATGGAATTGGCCGGTAAATATGAATGGTATGAATTGAGTTTGTCTGCCGGCGGTGCTTTGGTGTCAACGTCGCATGACCCGGGTGCGGTCGAACACCTGAGTGTTTTGCAAGGAAGTATAGAAGTCGAAGTCGAAGGCTTACGCAAAAAAGTCAAAGTCGGTGCTACCGCACGCTATGAAGCCGATAAAAATCACGCCATCCGCAATATCGGCAAAACTGACGCCAAGGCATTGTTGGTGGTGATACACCGTTGAATCGACCGGTTCGAGCCCGATATACCCCTGCAAGCTGCTCGGTTATGCTGCTTATTGGCGATTTTTCAGCATCTGACTATTGCTAATTCGCAATAGAACAAACACAATAGAATGTTAAATATTGATAATTCGCCGACGCCGTCGTGCGAATTGCTCAATTGCAGCTTTTTCTATTTTGTTTTCCGTAAAGGTCAGTCGTCGATGTCTCAATCTGCATTAAGTTGGTTTGCCAAAGAACGCACCGTGGCCGGTGCCAATTTCAACCGTTGGTTGGTGCCGCCGGCGGCACTGGCAATTCATTTATGTATCGGCATGGCCTATGGCTTTTCGGTATTTTGGTTGCCCTTATCGCGCGCGCTGGGTATCAGCAGCCCCTTGGCGTGTCCGCAAGAGATGGGTTTGCTGGCCGAATTATTCACCAGTCAATGTGACTGGAAAATTTCCACACTGACCTGGATTTATACCTTATTTTTTGTCTTCCTCGGCAGTTCGGCCGCCCTGTTTGGTAAATGGCTGGAACGGGTCGGTCCGCGCCGCGCCGCGTTTGCCTCGATGTTGTGCTGGTGTGGTGGTTTGGTGATCGCCGCCGCCGGCATCTACCTGCATCAAATGTGGTTGATGTGGTTGGGGGCCGGCGTGATCGGCGGCATAGGCTTAGGGCTAGGTTACATTTCGCCGGTATCGACTCTGATCAAATGGTTTCCTGATCGTCGCGGCATGGCCACCGGCATGGCGATCATGGGTTTCGGCGGCGGTGCCATGGTTGGCGCACCCTTGGCCGATTATCTGATGCGCTTTTTCGCGGATCAAAGCGGGGTAGGGGTGTGGCAAACTTTTCTGTGCATGGCGCTGATCTACTGCGTCTTCATGACCGCCGGTGCCTTCGGCTATCGCGTGCCAGCGACTGGTTGGAAGCCGGTCACTGCGGCAGGTGCTACGCCAGCGGCATCGAATAAAATGATTACCCAGCGTCATGTCCATCTGGAGCAAGCCTGGAAAACGCCACAATTCTGGCTGATCTGGGCCGTCTTGTGCCTCAATGTTTCGGCCGGCATCGGCATTCTCGGCATGGCTTCGCCTTTGCTGCAGGAAATTTTCGGGGGTAAATTACTGGGCGTCGATCTGACGTTCAATCAACTCTCGATTGCGCAGAAAGCCCAGATCGCCACCATCGCCGCCGGCTTCACCGGCTTGCTCTCACTGTTTAATATCGGTGGCCGCTTCTTTTGGGCGACGTGCTCTGATTACATCGGCCGTAAAGCCACGTATTTCATCTTCTTCGTCTTGGGCTTCGTACTCTATGCTGCCATTCCGAGTACCGGCAAGAGCGGCAGCCTGGCCTTGTTCGTGTTATTTTTCTGTATTATCTTATCGATGTACGGCGGTGGCTTTGCTACCGTGCCGGCATATTTGGCTGACATGTTCGGCTCCCAGATGGTCGGTGCGATTCATGGCCGTTTGTTGACAGCTTGGGCCACCGCCGGTGTGCTCGGTCCTTTGCTGGTAAGCTATTTGCGTGAGTATCAATTGGCCCACGGCGTCGCTAAGGCCGAGGCTTACGACATCACCATGTACATCTTGGCCGCCATGCTGGCGCTGGGCTGTGTCTGTAACTTTTTTGTGCGGCCGGTGGCGGAAGATAAATTCATGAGTGAGACTGAACTCATGAATGAGCGTGGTCTGGCGCACGAACGCAATGCCGCCCCAGTCGCGGCGACAGCGCCGGCCGGCGCAGCGAGCGGTTTGTTCAGTGTGGTCTTGGCTTGGGGTGCCGTTGGCATTCCTATGGCTTGCGGTATTTTCTTGACCTTGCAAAAAGCGCTGATTTTATTTAAATAAGCGGGCGCGGTAAAACAACTTGTCAGATTTTTGAAGAAGCAGTTGGCGCAGTTCGCTGCTGCAACTGCGCTGAGTAAGCATGTACAGAGGCGGTCATGAGTAAAAAGGTAGTCCAGGTTTACAATCGTCCGGCCGGCGGCTGGGGCGCGCTTAAAAGCGTGGCGCAACAAATTTTTGAGCAAGGCATACCGGGCAAGGGTGCACGTACCCTGTTGTCGGCCAATCAGCCCGATGGCTTTGATTGTCCTGGCTGCGCCTGGCCCGATGCCGATCACACCTCGACCTTCGAGTTTTGCGAAAACGGTGCCAAAGCGGTGGCGGCAGAATCGACGGCGCGGCGTGCTACTGCCGATTTCATCGCTGGTTTTACAGTAGCGCAATTGTCGGAACAAAGTGATCACTGGCTAGAGGCACAGGGGCGCTTGACCCAGCCGCTGCAATACGACCGCCAGAGCGATAGCTATCAAGTGATTTCCTGGCCGGCCGCATTCGAGCTGATGGCCATGCACCTGCATGCCTTGCCGTCGCCGCATGATGCGATTTTTTATACTTCTGGTCGCACCAGTAATGAAGCGGCTTTTCTGTACCAATTATTCGTGCGTGAATTCGGTACCAATAATTTTCCCGATTGTTCCAATATGTGCCATGAGCCATCCGGCTTGGCCATGCGCAGCGCGATCGGCACTGGCAAGGGCACGGTACTGCTCGATGATTTTCAAAAGACCGATGCCATTTTCATCTTTGGTCAGAATCCTGGTACCAATCATCCGCGTATGCTGGGTGAATTGCGCGCGGCATCCAAACGCGGTGCCGCCATCGTCGCCTTTAATCCGCTGCGCGAGCGCGGCTTGGAGAAATTTCAAAACCCGCAAGATTTAAGCGAAATGCTGGGCGGGCGGGCGACCGCGATTTCCTCTCAGTATATGCAACTCAAAATCGGCGGCGATCTGGCTGCCGTCAAAGGCATCATCAAAGCTGTGCTGGAAGCCGATCTGCTGGCCCAGGCTAAAGGCACGCCACGCTTGCTTGATCTGGACTTCATCGCCGAGCACACTGCGCATTTCGAGGTGTTTGCCGCCGATGTGTTGGCCGAACCGTGGTCGGTGATTTGTACTGAGGCCGGGCTGGAACGCAGCGAGATCGAGATGGCGGCGCAGACTTATCTGCGCGCCGGCAGTGTGATCGCCTGCTGGGGCATGGGCATCACCCAGCACAAGCATTCGGTAGCGACGATACAGATGATTATCAACTTGCTGCTGTTGCGCGGCAATATAGGTCGGCCCGGCGCCGGGGTCTGCCCGGTGCGGGGGCACAGCAATGTGCAGGGCGACCGCACTATGGGTATCAATGAACAACCGAGTGCGGCGTTTTTGGCGCGTTTGGGCGAAGTGTTCGATTTCACGCCGCCACAGCAAGCCGGCTTTGATACGGTGGCGGCGATCCACGCCATGCTGGCGGCACCGAATAAAGTATTTTTTGCCATGGGCGGCAACTTTGCCAGCGCCACACCCGATACCGAACTCACCCATCGCGCCTTGCGTCAGTGTGCGTTGACTGTGCATGTCACCACTAAACTCAACCGCAGTCATCTCGTTTGCGGGCGCGAAGCGCTGATTCTGCCTTGCCTCGGACGCACCGAAATCGATATCCAAGCCAGTGGCCCGCAGTCGGTCACGGTGGAAGATTCGATGAGCATGGTCCATCTGTCGGCCGGCATCAATGCCCCAGCTTCCCCGCATTTGCTATCGGAAACCATGATCGTGGCGCGCTTGGCGCACGCGGTGCTGCAGGGCCGTAGTAAAACCGATTGGCTGGCGCTGGCGGCTGATTATGATTTGATACGCGATAAAATCGCCGCCGTTTTCGATGATTTCGCCGACTTCAATGCCCGCGTTAAAGTACCGGGCGGCTTTCATTTGCGCAATCGTGCGGCCGAACGAATTTGGCAAACTGACAATGGCAAAGCCAGCTTCCATGCCCACGCCGTACCGACTGATTTGCCGATCCATCAAGCGCGCCGCACACACAGCGGTCCGGTATTCAATCTGGCGACCATGCGCTCGCATGACCAATACAACACCACCATTTACGGTTTGAACGACCGCTATCGCGGCGTCTTCGGTGAGCGTCGGGTCGTCTTCATTAATCAACTCGATATCGATGCACTGGGCCGTACTGCCGGTGATTGGATCGACCTCGAGAGTGTGGCAGACGATGGCGTGCGCCGCCAAGTTCAACGCTTCATGCTGGTGGCGTATCCGATTCCACGCGGCTGTTTGGCGGCGTATTTCCCCGAAACCAACGGTCTGGTGGCGCTCGACAGTTATGCCGACGGTGCCCGTACACCGACCTCAAAATCGATCCCGGTACTGATTACGCCGCATCTGCCAAAAGCCTCAATTCCTGCCGACTGAAACCAAGAAATCGCCATGCCCTTGCAGATTTTTGAACAACTTAATGGATCGTCGCAAGCGACGATGGAAAAGACTCTGGAAGGGGTTTGCATCCCCTCCCATCGCGTCGCTCCTTCGTCGCTCACCGGCCTGAAGGCCGGGGTTTCAAACCCTAGTCAGATTTTTGATGATGAACAAAGCCAGATGCATGTGTTTGCCATGACCATCCTGGCTGCCTTGTTGGCGCAACCAGAGCCTCTGTCCGCGCTGCGTTTGAGTAAGCGCCTGGGCGTGCGTTTGAGTACCTTGTTGCGTTGTTTGGCGTATTTGGGCAGTGCCGAAATTGCCGGACAGCCGGGCTTAGGGTGGGTTGAGAGTGAGCGCGACGGCGAACGACTGCTGCTAAGCCTGACTGCCGCCGGCCGCGCCGCGTGTGCGTGTCGTTCGTGACGGCAGCAGAACGCATCGCTGCCGCCAGCCACCTGGTTGAGTTACAGCGGCACACGTACACGGCCGCGCCGGCACCGCTCAGTCGCGAACGGGTCGCCGCCGAAGTGCCGATTGCCTTGGTCTACAATGGCATCAGCCACGCAGTGATGATGGCGACCCCGCTGGACCTGGCCGACTTCGCCATCGGTTTCAGTCTGAGTGAACAGATCGTCGAGCGGCGCGCTCAAATCTACGACAGCGTCATCGTGCCGCTAGCGAACAGCAGCGTCGGTGCGCTTGAGTTGCGCATCGAGATCGCCGCCTCCTGCTTCGCCCGCTTCAAACAGCAGCGGCGCGCCCTGACCGGTAACAGCGGTTGCGGTTTGTGTGGCGTCGATAGCTTACAAAGCTTTGAAGTGCCGCTGCCGCAGGTCAGTGCCAGCGCACCTGTCAGCAAGGCGGCACTGGCACGTGCTTGGCAAGGCTTGAGTGCCCAGCAGTATCTGCATGGTGTGACCGGGTCCATGCACGCGGCGGCTTGGGCCGATGTTAACGGAGACATCGTCTGCTTGCGCGAAGACGTAGGTCGTCACAATGCGCTCGATAAATTGATCGGCGCGCTCGCGCTCAGCCCTGCGCGCGCGCCTGGTTTTGCCATCATGAGTAGCCGCGCCAGCTATGAATTGCTGCAAAAAGCAGCGCGGGCCGACATCGGCTTATTGGCCACCGTATCGGCACCGACTGCACTGGCCATCAACATAGCCGAACGTGCCGGTATCAGTTTGCTCGGCTTCGTGCGCGAGCGTGGCTTTGTCGTGTATGCCGGGGCAGAGCGCTGGTGTACCGAATGAAATACCGAAAGAAATCGGCGGGCACCGAATTAACGTGGGTTTTGCGCTGCTATAATAGGCAAAAATCCCTATTTAATTTTGTGAATTCACTCATTCCCACTTATGCACTATGCTTCTACCCGCGGCTACGCCGCTGAACAAAGTTTTTCTGCCATTCTGCTGGGTGGCTTGGCACCTGACGGCGGTTTGTACTTGCCGCAAACGTATCCGCAAGTCAGTTCGGCAGAACTCGACGCCTGGCGCAGCCTGTCGTATGCCGACTTGGCCGTAGCGGTGTTGAGTAAATTCGCCACCGATATTCCGGCAGCCGATTTGCAGGCACTGGTGCAGCGCACCTATACCGCCGAGGTCTACCGCAATGCGCGCAGCGATGAAGCCGCGGCCGACATCACGCCGCTGCGACTGCTGGAGCAAACCGAAGATGGCCGGCGCTTGGTGTTACAAGCCTTGTCGAATGGCCCGACGCTGGCCTTCAAAGACATGGCCATGCAATTGCTCGGCAATTTGTTTGAATACACCCTGGCCAAGCACGCTGCAGAATTGAATATTTTCGGTGCCACCTCGGGCGACACCGGCAGCGCTGCCGAATACGCGATGCGTGGGAAGAAAGGCATACGCGTGTTCATGCTTTCGCCGCATAAAAAAATGAGTGCATTTCAAACCGCACAAATGTTCAGCTTGCAGGAAGAGAACATCTTTAACATCGCCGTCGATGGCGTGTTCGATGATTGCCAAGATATGGTCAAGGCAGTCTCGAATGATCTGGCCTACAAGGCACAGCAAAAAATCGGTACGGTCAATTCGATCAACTGGGCCCGCGTCGTGGCTCAAGTGGTTTACTACTTCCGTGGCTATCTGAGTGCCACCGCGCGTAACGAAGAAAAAGTCTCATTTACCGTTCCTTCCGGTAATTTCGGTAATATCTGTGCCGGTCATATCGCCCGCATGATGGGCCTGCCGATCGACAAGCTCGTGGTCGCCACCAATGAAAACGATGTGCTCGACGAATTTTTCCGCAGCGGCATCTACCGCGTGCGTAAATCGGCCGAAACCTGGCATACCACCAGCCCCTCGATGGATATTTCCAAGGCCTCGAATTTCGAGCGCTTCATTTATGACCTGCTCGATGGTGATGGTGCGCGCGTGGCCGCACTGTTCAAAAAAGTCGAGACCGAAGGCGGCTTTGATTTATCCGGCGGGCCTGGTAGTGATGGCGATGAATTCAAAAAAATTGCCCGCTTCGGCTTTGAGTCGGGCAAATCGGTGCACAGCGATCGCATCGCTACCATCCGCGCCGTCGAAAAAAATTACGGCATTACCGTCGACACCCATACGGCTGACGGCATCAAGGTGGCACGCGAACATTGGCAACCGGGCGTGACCATGATCGTGCTCGAAACAGCCTTACCCGCCAAGTTCAATGAAACCATACGCGAAGCCTTGGGTCGTGACGCCTTGCGCCCACCCGGTTTCGATCACCTCGAAGGCTTGCCGCAGCGTTTTGAAGTCATGAGCACCGATGTCGCGACCATGAAAGCCTATATCGCCAAGCATACCGGCCTGTAGTCAAGGTGCCGGCCGTATTCAGCTTTGGCGTAACCACGGCGCGAGTACATTGCGCAGACCGGCTTCATCGTAGCCCTTGATAATCGTCTCACCGATTTGAATGATGGGCACGCCACCGCCGCCGGCTTTTTTATGCCCCTCATAGCCGGCGGTGCTGTTCTCGACATCTAGCTCAGTATAAGCAATGCCGTTGGCCTTGAAAAAATCGCGTGCTGCGGCACAGTAGCCGCACCAAGTCGTGCCATATAAAACCACTAAAGGCTGGCCATTGGCACTGGCTGGCTGCTGGCTCTGCTGCTGTTGTTTATGCCGCAGCGAATACATCGGCAGCGCCAGACCAAGCATCAGCACGCCGGCCAAACCCCATTTCCAAGCACTGCCCGAATTGTCCTTACGCGCCGTGCGCCTCGTCGTCACCAGCGCAGCTCGCGCATCGCCAGCCTTGCTATACGCCACGCCACAGGCCGGGCATTGCCAGTCCGGGCAATCGGCCTCGGGCTGGCGCAGGTGCTGGCATTTCGGGCAAATTTGCGGCATGATCGATTTCAAGGTGAGCTGGTTGACTTGCCATCATAGCAGAATTATGTTCGCAGCTTAAGGATGTGCAGAGTGAACTGCTGAGCCTTGAGTAATCATTGCTGGAGGGAGCAGTCGGCTTGTGTCCGGTGGCAGAACCAGAGTCATCAAAAATCTGACTAGGGTTTGAAACCCCGGCTAGTTGTTAGTCCGACTCATGGTGACGCGGCGTTTACCTTACCGTTGTTTGCTCGATACATGAAACGAACTATGGGACTAAACTAACACGCGAGTTCAATAGGGAAGAAAGCCCATTAATTTGGAAAATTCTTCCGCTCCGGTTTTTGCGCAGTCAATAAAAAAGTCCAGTTTATTTTCGTTGAAGCGGCTGTAAGGAACTGCGATGCCAAGCGCGGCGACGACTTCGCCCGAGCTGTCGCGTACCGGTGCGGCAAATGCCACGACATCGGCTGCGCGTTCTGAAAACGAAATGCTGTACGCTAATTTATTAATTTTTGCTAACTCTGCTTCCAATGCGCTGCGCGTGACGAGAGTATTGTTGGTAAATTTTTCCAGGCGCTCAGACAATACCGCTTCTTGAATGTTGGCCGGTGCAAAGGCTAGTAATAATTTCCCCGATGCCCCGACATGCAGTGGTCGTCGTGTCCCGAGTTCTTCATGAATGCGCACCCGTTGTTTGCTGGTTTCTTGTGCGACCATTAAAGATTCGACGCCGTCACGAATGCGAATATGGACATTTTCATCGCATTTTTCGATGATAGTGGAAAGTACAGGTTGCGCCAAACGAGCAATATCAATCTGCTCTTTAGCTATTGCCCCCAGATACAATGTTTTGAAGCCCAGTCGGTAGGTGACGCCGGCATCTCGTTGCACCATCCCGCTCTCTTCCAGTGTGGACAGTAAGCGGAACGTGCGGGCCTTGGAATTGCCAGACCTTCGTGCAATTTCAGATACGCCAAGACCAGGGTAGCGCGCCACGAAAAGTAATAAGCCGATGGCGCAGCTGACTGATTCGACTTTGTAATCCATGTGCTGCCCTAAATTGAGTAAAAGTGATCTGTTTGTGACTCGGGAAAGCTCGGCCATCTCAGTACATAGCCGATTCCTGCCTGCCAGATTACTGGAGCGAGAATGAAATTATAATCGAGAAATCGATGTGGAATGTGATGCCGGGCGGCTTTGCCGATATTGATGTTCAGCACAATTTTTCATTCAAGTGGCAGGCGGAAAAATGCATGGGCGTGGTTTCTTTGAGTAAAGGGCGTTCAATTTTGCAGCGCTTTGTCGCTTTTGGGCATCTTGGGTGGAATGCGCATCCAGCAGGAGGGGCGAGCGGACTTGGCAATTCGCCGGGAATTGGGTGGTGATGAATCGGTTTCGTGTCAATTCGTGGCGCATCCGCTATCAATGCTTGCGTGTACGGATGTTGGGCTTGATCGAACAATGTCTCGGTTGTCGCCAGTTCCACGACACGGCCAAGATACATCACCGCAACACGGTCAGCCATGTATTCCACAACAGCGAGGTTGTGGCTGATAAATAAATAGCTAAGATTATTTCTTTCGCGCAAATCCATGAGTAAATTCAAGACTTGCGCTTGTACCGAGACGTCCAGCGCCGACACAGCCTCATCGCAGACAATTAATTTCGGCTTAAGAGCGAGGGCGCGAGCAATCGCAATTCGCTGCCTTTGTCCCCCGGAAAGTTGATGCGGATAACGGCGTAAATATGCGTGCTCCAAGCCTACTTGTTGTAGTAGCTCGGACGTGTACGCTTCGGCCTCGGACTTGTCAATAATTTTGTGGTAAATCGCGGCGTCGCCTATGCTGTGATCAATGCGCATGCGTGGGTTTAATGAGGCATAAGGGTTTTGAAAGACCATCTGCACGTTCAAGTGATGGGACGCGGCGTGCGCATGCACTGGCTGTCCATTAAAGTATACGGAGCCGTTTGACGCGGGTAAAATGCCAGCAATGATGCGTCCCAAGGTCGACTTTCCGCAGCCTGACTCGCCGACTACACCAAGCACCTCACCGCTTGCCAATGTTAACGACACGTCGGAGAGCGCATGCAGGATGCGTGCTGGTATTTTGTTCGCATAAAAAAAATTCCTGATGCGTTGTGCTCCAGTTATTTCATTGATAAATTTTTTCTCTAAATTTTCTACCTGTAGTAAGGGGATCATTTCTTCTCCAAGGGGTGGAAGCAGTGAAACATGCGCGATTCGAATCTGCTTGCATCCGGCCTTGTATCGCACTGCGTACTGCGTCGCTCACAGCGCTGCTTAAACACGCAACCACTGGGCAAATTGAATAGGGACGGAGTACTTCCCGCAATAGCGTGTAGCCGTGATCCACGTTTGCTGCGTTGAGGAAGTGCGTCGATCAAGCCCTTGGTATAAGGGTGCCTGGGGTCGCGGATGACTTGTTCGGTCGGACCTTGTTCTATGATGCATCCGGCATACATGACGCAAAGCTCATCCGCCAAATCTTTGACAACGCTGATATCGTGTGTAATCCATAACATAGCCATATTGTTTGTTTTTATCAGTGCTTTCATTTCGTATAAAATTTGGGCTTGAATGGTGACATCCAATGCCGTGGTCGGTTCGTCGGCGATGATCAAGTCGGGTTGATTGATGATGGCATTGGCGATGGCGATGCGTTGACGCATACCCCCTGAAAGCTCATGCGGATAGGAGTGCATGCGCGCGGCGCAGGCTGCAATTCCGACTCGTTCCAAGCTGTGGCAGGCGATTTTTTCTGCCTCGCTGCGACTGATTTTTTTATGAATTCTGAGGGTTTCAACTAACTGTTCGCCAATTTTCATGATGGGGTTGAGGCACATCATTGGATCTTGGAAGATCATGCTGATACGATCACCTCGAACGGCATTCCAGCGTTTTTCAGAGGTATGGCTGAGTAATTCGCCTTTGAATTCAATGCGGCCGCCGCTGACTTTCCCGGGCGGATCGACCAAGTTCAGTAAGGAGTAGGCCAGTACCGACTTCCCCGATCCTGATTCGCCGACTATGCCGAGAATTTTTCCAGCGTCCAGCGAAAAGGAAACTTGATTGACAGCTATACCTGTTCCGGCCGGCGTGTTGAATTGCGTCTGCAGTTCCACTACCTTCAGTAAAGTTACCATGATTGTTTTCACTATTCTGTTTTGGGGTTGACAACGATGCGCAAACGGTCACCAAGCAAATTGATCGTTCCTATCAGTAGCATGAGTGCGATGCCGGGAAACACACTGATCCAGTATTGATTGGAGAGTAGATAGTCAAATCCGTTTGCGATCAGCAAGCCAAGCGAGGGCTCCGTTTGCGGTAGTCCTAAGCCTAAAAAGCTCATGGTCGCTTCAAGTGAAATCGCATGCGCCATTTGTAGTGTCGCAGTAACTATCAAGGAGCCTGCGCAGTTTGGTAAAATATGGCGAAACATAATCGTTCTTGCAGGCAGTGCCTGACTCATGGCCGCTTCGATGTACTCTTTGCGTCGTTCGACGCTGGCACTGGCTCTGACATGGCGAGCGAAATAAGCCCATTGCACCAGTATTAAAGCGATCAAGGTTTTGTCTATACCTTGGCCTAGTGCTGCGAGTAATATTAACGCCACTAAAATGGCTGGGATACTCAACTGGAAATCGACAATACGCATGATGAAGGCATCGAATTTCCCACCGAAGTACGCCGCCGCCAGTCCTATGGCTGTACCGATGAGCAGCGCAGTCAATGCGCTGCTGATGCCGATGAACAGGCTGATTCTCAAGCCATACAGGATGGCGCTGAACAAATCGCGCCCGGCACCATCTGTGCCGAGTAGGAAAAATAACTTACCATCGTGGCTCATTGCGCCGGGAGCTTGCTCGGCATCGGCAAATGATACTTGCGCGAGGTCGTAGGGGTTTTGCGGTGAGAGCCACCCTGCTGCCAAGGAACTCAATACCAAAAGAAATAGCAATGCAGACGCCATGCGGGCAGTTTTACTGGAAAAAAATGATTTGAGCAGGCGCGACTTGGTGGGAGTGGGGGGGAGTGTGTCCATTCCTTGTGTTGGCGCTGTAGGGCCATGGCAAGCTGAAGCAGTATCGTCGAGTGTAGGCATGCAAATCCCCTTGGATAAAGTGAATCTCGATAGCGTCGGTCAATTTAATTTTGATCTGAGTCTTGGATCAATCAGTAGATACAAAAAATCGACGCATAAATTAATCGAAATGATAATGAGTAGAGTGAGCATCAAATAAGCGACGACAACTGGGCGATCAAGATGGAGTATCGAATCGATGATCAGTTTCCCCATTCCTGGCCAGGCAAAGATTGATTCCGTCACCAGTGAAAATGCGATCAAATGACCAAATTCTAGTCCCAGTACGGTGATGATCGGTATCATTACATTCGGGGCAATGTGACGGAACATCAAGCGTGCGCCACTCACACCTTTGGCGCGAGCGAATTTAATGAATTCCTGTGAACTGACTTCGCGTGTTCCCGCCTCGGTGAGCCGGATTACCAAAGCGATTTTAAATAGCGCCAGAGTCAGAGCCGGTAATAGTAGATGACGCACCCCGTTCCAAGTTGTGATGCTCAAGTCGAGGCCAAGTATATCAACAGTGGGCCCTCTGCCACCTGAGGGCAACCAGCCGAGTTGGACTGAAAATAGCAAGATGAACAGCAATCCCATCCAAAAGCTTGGCATCGTGATTCCCAGTACAGACCCGGCCATGATGACTTTGTGCAGACCACCGTTTGGCCGTAAACCTGCAATCAAACCTAGCGGAATGCCAATACCAATGGCCAGCAGTAGTGCACAGAAGGCCAGTTCCAGCGTCGCCGGTATACGCTCGGCCACCAATGCCAGAACCGGCCGGTTGAATACAAATGAGGTTCCCAAGTCGCCGTGCAGGGCGTTCCAAGCAAAGTGCCAATACTGTTGGTAGACCGGAAGATCCAATCCCAAATGTCGGCTGGCTGCAGCGATTTCATCGGCTGTCGCATTCGGATTGACCAGAATATAAATCGGATCGCCGATGAGATGAATTCCGGCAAATGCCAGTAGCGACATGAAAAGCAAAACAGCACCGCTTTGTGCCACGCGTTTGAGGAGCATGTCGACCATGAGGATCCCCTATTTTTTTTCGCTCACACGCACATTCATGGCATAGGTGAAGCCATCACTGCGAGGTGTGAAATGGAGTTCTTTTTTATAGGCCCAAATTGATTTGGGAAATAATAATGGAATGACTCCGACATCGTCATACAGCAGGCGTGCGGCGCGCTGGACGGTGGCGGCACGTTGATCATTGTCCATTGTCAGAGATGCTTGTTCAATGAGTTCGTCGAGTTCATTGTTGCTGTAGCCGGTAATATTGTTGGCACCATAGCCGCGTGCGCGATCCATGCTGTGCGCTAGCGTTGTCAAGGATGGCAATGCATCGCCTGTGACGGCGCCTTGGCCTATCATCGACAAGCTGAATTCCGGCGTGCCGCCGGTGCCGCCGTTAATCGAGCGAGTGGCAAAGACGGCGAAGGGGAGGGTGCGAACTTCCGTTTTGATCCCTATTTGTGTCAATAACTGTCCGATGGCTTCACAGAGCTTTGCATCATTCAGATAGCGGTCATTCGAACAGTGTAAGCTGATTTGAAAGCCACGTGGATAGCCGGCAGCGCGGAGCAGTGCGCGCGCTGTGGTCGTGTCATGCGCGGGGACCGTTAAACTGCCGTTGAAACCGAAAAATTTTTCTGGCACTAACTGTGATGCGGCTTCAGCATCGCCTTTCATAATCATTTTGACCAAGCCTGGCCGGTCGATAGCGAGGCACATCGCTTGCCGTACTCTTTGGTCGAGCAATGGATTTTTCTTCAATACGTGTTGATCTGCCGATTTGATATACGGCGAGTCGTCGCGGGTCAGATCGAGTCGCAGGTACTGCAGCATATAAGAGGTCGTGGAGGTGGTATCGATTTTGTCTGTATTTTTAAAAATTCCCGCCATGGTGCTCGAAGCGGAATCGATGAGGTCGACCGAGCCTGACAGCAATGCTGCTGCGCGCGCCGCATCCTTCGGCAAAAAATGGAATGTCACTTGAGTCCAAGGCTCGTGTGCTCCCCAATAGTCAGTATTTTTTTCAAAACTGATTTGTTGACCATGTTTCCATTCACGAAATTTGTATGGGCCTGTGCCTGTCGCCGACTTTCCTGAGGCGAAGTCCTCTTCTGAGAGTGGCTTGTTTGAACGCAGCATGATGGCGATCAAACCTATATTGTCTGGCAAGGTCGGGGCTGGCCTGACTGTCTTGATTTCTATACGCAAAGGGCCGCTTACGGTGACTGCGCTGATGTCTTTGAGATAGTTGCGGAAGGTGCGCGCACCCTTGAGTTGCATAGCGCGCTCGAGCGAATATTTGACATCCTCGGCCGACAATAACGCGCCGTTGTGAAATCGAACGTTGGGACGTATGTCGAATGCCCAAGTATGCGCATCGATGGATCGCCAACCGGTAGCGAGTCCTGGTGTGGCTTGTAGGGTGGCATTCTGAAATACCAGCGTCTCATAGACGTGCCCCCAAATATTACGATTATTTCCAAACAAAACATGGGGATCAGCAGACGTGACTTCGGTTTTGTAACCGATGTGCAGATCTGCCGCATGGTTGGTAAGTGACAAAAAAACCAGGCAGATTGCGCTTAGAAAACGCGCCATTTTTTTTCTCAGATTCGCCGACATAGTTTCTCCATTTTATCAACGAGTGATCATAATTGATCGTATCGACAGATGATACGATTGGCAGATTTGTTTTTAATATAGTCCAAAATAAAATGCTATGGCAAGTAAATTTTAAAAATTATTCAATCTCTACAAAGATATTTATAAGTAATTGATTTTTAATATAAGATAAATTTCTTTGCTTCAAAAATATTTAAGTAATTGATTTTAATGATTAATAAATTTTATTTCTGAAATAAGATGCGGTGATCATTATATCTTTTATAGTTTAAAAAAATTCGTGCTTCTTTTTGAAATGTTGATAAAAAGAATCTTGACGATTGAACTTTCAATTTCTAATATTGATTCTTTAAATGAGACGTCGTTTCAATATTTGAGTGAAATTATTTTTTAAAGGTGATTTTTATCTGATAACGGAGGCATTGTATGAAAAAGCAATTGATTGCACTGGCATGCTTAGGAAGTGTCGCTGATTTAGTCGTCGCACAATCCAAGGTAGACGTGTATGGCATTCTTGATAGTGGTCTCGCCTATACGACAGCGGTAGCGGCACCGACGGCGGATGCGCCGACTGCGCACGGTGGACGTGCGGTGATTCATTCTGGGTTGTTGCAAGCGTCACGTTTTGGTTTTCGTGGTTCTGAATCCCTCGGTGGCAACTTGAAAGCCTTGTTTGTGTTGGAAGGTGGACTCAACCTTGACACCGGCACTTCTGGGCAGGGTGGCGCAATTTTTGGTCGACGTTCGGTGCTTGGTCTCGTTGGCGACCATGGCGACTTACAGTTGGGACGGCGTAAAGATTTTTCTGATGAAATTGCCTCGCAATATTCCAGCATCACTCCTTTCGGCACCTTTATCACAGCCGTGCATGGAAATAATCTCGACAGGATAGGTGGTAACCGAGCAAACAATATGGTGTATTACAGCACCCCGACCATGCACGGCTTTCGTGCGAACATCACTTACGGATTCGGCGAGTCGGTCGGTTCCAACACAATTGGGCAATCTCTGGGATTGGGGGGCAATTACGCTGACGGGCCATTTGCCATTGGGGCCGCTTACTGGCAGTCTCGCAAAGGTAACGTCACGCAGACTGCTAACAGCAGTAGCGATCAAGGTGCCAGTAGTGGTGCCGGTTGCCACAGCGTTGATATCGGTCGACCCGGTGATGTCTGCATTAAAACTTGGATCGCAGGGGCACGCTATAAATGGGACAAGCTCAGCGTACGCGGCACCTACTCAAGAGTTATTCAAGGTTTAATTGTTGATGCAGGGCCCGCAGCACCTGATTTTGTCAAAACATTTAAAAGTACCGCTGGCTCGGGGGCTTTTACCGCCGGTGGTAGCAATAACCGACATATCGCTATCGTCGATGTCGGACTCGACTATTTGATTGGCAATAAAGGGAAGTTGAAAGCCAGTTACATACAATCGCGTTACGATTTTGTTGGTGCTAACGATACTGGGACTTTGGCCCAAATCATTGTCGGCGGTGAGTACTATTTATCCAAGCGGACTACGCTATATGCAACTGCGTCAACGATGACAGCATCAAATATGTATAGTCCCGGCATTCTCAATGGTGCTCCCGGCGGTGCCGATGACACCGCCGCGTTCGGTGCTGGTCTGCGCATCGTGTATTGAGTCGGTCTCATTACTTCTTTGAATTTTTTGCTGATTAACGATGCAGATGGTCTATTACCTATGAATGTATCATCCGAAACAGTTTTTCATACTATGTATATACAACGCGATGTCTTGGTCGCCATGCGTGATGGCGTCGAGTTGGCCTGTGATATCTATTTTCCGGCTTGCCAGAAGCGGAGGGTAGTCGGACGATTTCCAGTCATTTTGGAACGCACTCCTTATAATAAAAATGCGCCCAGTCGTAGCGAAGTGTCGTGTACCCGAGAGCGCGCTGTAAGTCGCGCTGAGCTGGCCTTATTTTTTGTCCGGCGCGGCTACATTGTGATCTATCAGGATTGTCGTGGTACCTACCGGTCGGGCGGGAAATTCATTAAATATGTCAATGAAGGACAGGATGGCTTTGATATGTGTGAGTGGATTGTTCGCCAAGCTTGGAGCAACGGTCGGATAGCAACCAAGGGCTTATCGTATGCGGCGCATACTCAAGCTGCGCTTGCCAGTGCCGGTGCGCCCGGCGTGGTCGCCATGTTATGGGACTCGGGTGGTTTTTCCAATGCGTTTCAAGGTGGTATTCGGCAGGGCGGTGCGTTTGAGTTGAAGCAAGCGATGTGGGCCTTCAATCGTATTAATGAAACGGCACGGTCAATTTCTTCTGGTGAGGCGCACGATTTGCGCGTCGCGCCTATGCGCGAGTGCTTGACGCAATTGCATCAGTGGCGACGCGGGTATTCGCCGCTGAGCTCGGTGCCGGAGTACGAAAAATATTTTTTTGAGCAATGGGAACATGGTAATTTCGATGCATATTGGAAGCAAATCGGATTATGTGCGCAAGCTTACTACGAACAATTCCCTGCTGCGGCAATCATTTTCATGTCGTCGTGGTTTGATCCCTACTCAAGGTCGGCGGCCGAAAATTTTTCTGCTTTGTCGCGTCGTTTTCCTGCTCGGCCACTGCATCTGATATTGGGGCCGTGGCGACATGGTGACCGCTCTCACACCCATGCCGGCGATGTGGAGTTCGGGGAATGCGCGAGCCTGGATTATTGCATGAAGAAAAATTTTATGGAAATGCGTCTGGATTGGTTTGATCAACATCTGAAGGCCAGGTATTGCGGTGAAGTTCTGCTGGCTAAGGTCAAAATTTTTGTCATGGGTGGTGGCTGCGGTAAAAAAAATACTGCTGGACGCATGCAGCATGGCGGTCGCTGGCGTGATGAATCTGATTGGCCTTTGCCCGATACGGTGTGGTCCAAGTACTATCTGCAAGCTGATGGTGGCTTGTCTGCGCACGCACCGTTTGCCGAGCAGGGACAGCGTCGTTACGTATACGATCCTGCTAATCCGGTACCGACCATCGGTGGCGCAGTCACGTCTTCAGAGCCATTCATGTTTGGCGGCGCGTATGATCAGCGCACCGGACCTGCGGTGTTCGGTGCTATGGCACCGTATGCGCCGCTGGCGCAACGCAGTGATGTCTTGGTATTTCAAACGACCGTATTGCGCCATGCCGTAGAACTCACTGGCCCAGTCAGCGCGCATCTGTGGATTTCTTCGGATTGCCTCGATACCGATTTCACGATTAAGCTCATCGACGTTTATCCGCCAAATCAAGACTATCCGAATGGCTACGAGATGATATTGACTGATGGGATACTGAGAACTCGCTACCGGCATTCTTGGGAAGCGCCGACTTTGCTGGTACCTCATGAAATTTACTTGATACAGATCGAGGCATTCCCGGTCAGTAACCTGTTTCAAGTTGGGCATCGTATAAGGATAGATGTTTCCAGTAGTAATTTCCCGAAATTTGACACTAATCCGAATACCGGGGCGGCGGAAGGCCAAGCGGGAGGAATACTGATTGCCCACAATACCCTTTATTCGAACCGCTCGTGCCCTTCGTATGTGGTACTGCCTGTGATACCAGAGCGGCTTTGAGCTGATTTTTCACGGACGCGCATCGCTTGGTATCCGTGGCGGCATGAATTGCTTAATCGCGAGTGCTAAGCGAGCGCGGATACTTGTTTGTGAGTAGCCAATTTTGAAATGAACTGAAGTAAAGACTCATACTCAAGGCTTGTTCTTTGCTCAGCCCAGCTTGCTTGAGTCCGCTTTCGGTGCATAATGGAACGATGAAGTCAGTTCCTGGGCGACCTGTTTTGGCGACCGCGAAGCTGACGTTGGTGGGTGAAAATTCGGCAATCTGCTGTTTTTCTTTGAGCGTTTTCGCGGGTTCTTTCTTTAAAATAAGCGGGATGGAATGAATCCTTGCTTGGCCTTCGCTATTAATTTTTTGGTAGGTCGCAAATCGTAAGTCATACATTTCGCCTGCGCTTGTTTCAGCTAAACTCAATAGTGGCATGACAAAAAAGGGATAGCCAGCTCCTTTGCCAAAATCTCGTTCGATGTCGTTTAGATTCGTTTCAAAGCGATGTGCGAAGTCTTCCGCTGATTCGCCGGTTCGGTAGCCGATGATGCCTTTACTTTGTCCGGTACCATTTGGTTTGAAAAGTGGCTTTAAGCCCAAGGCAAGAAATTCTTTCAGCGCAGTCGATACACCGGCTATGCCCTCAGATTCGCTAACTGCTCTGAAATAGCTCAGGCGGAGTGTGGCGAGTTCATCGTCCGAAAGCTGTGTTCTGAGTGTAGGATCTTCTTCGCAGCCTTTTTTGAAATGGAATAGTTGGTCAAGTCCTCCTACGTCATAGGTGAAACCTCTGAGTTTGGCTATTGTCGGCAGCGCGGCGGCCTCCGCGCTGAGATGAAATTTTTCTCTGGCTAGGGCTGCAGCGAATTTATTGACGCCCTCATCAACGCTGACATTGATGAGGGCGAATTTTGTATAGTCGAGTACCTTTCCTTCTGTTTTACTTAAATTAAGTGCTGCCCTATCGTTGATCAAACCGTTGACGGGTCGCCCGAATAAATAGGGACGTCCGTTATCAATATTGCAACATTCGCTGACATCACGGCTGTAGCCAAGTAAGGCCAAGGCTTGATACGCATATGTTTCCATGTTTATCGTTGCGGCATCGTGTGCCTGTTTACGCGCCTTTTGCAATTGATTATGGTTGATGCATCCTGCTTGGAATTGCGCTTCTGCCGCATCAATCTGAGCCAAATAAGACCTTGTGAATTTATCGAGGGAATCTGCATAGCAAGGTCGCAGCAGCGAGCCGAATTGTTCTGCACATCTATCCGCAATGAAGGCTTTCTCCCAGATCATCTTACTGTTGTCCGTGATCGCGTAAGCGCCATCGACACGACGCGCAGCTTCTCGCCCGGAATTTGCAATCAGCAACAATACTTGCTCGCCATTTTCTTTGCAAGTTTGTTTTATTTCCGCTGCGGCTACCGCATAACTATCCATAATCGTCGCCAATTGATCTGGTGGGAGGTTGCGAATTCCACCAAATCCAGTGCCATTTAGCTCTGGACAGTTATAGGCAAGCTCAAAAGCATTTCCTTTCTTGACTTTATAAACGAGAACATCCGGCGGCAGGCAGACACAATCGCCTGCCGTGCTTCCTTGGTTGCATGTGACCGTAGACTTTTGTTCAAATTCCCATGCCAACTCTTGGTTTTGGCGTTTTCCAACGTCCATCTGGTTATCTGCACCTTTGAAAAGGTCTGCAATATTGGCTAATGTCGCGGCACGCAGTTCATCGGAGTGCGAGGTTTGCGTGCTTTTATCAATTTGGGGCAGGTATGTGGAAGAGGAAGCTGGGAATGCTATTGCTCCAGCTAAGGTATCATTGATATTGAACGTTGTAGTCAATTGACTGACGATGCTGAGATGTGCCCTTGCGGAAGCTGGCGAAATTTGTGAATGGGCAATTTGAGATGGCGGCGAGTATCCAGAGATGCGTGGCATGAAATATCTTTTTATAAAGAGTAAGCGCATGGCAGCAAGATGAACGATTGATCAGTGCGCAGTCTGAAAAATACACTGATATTAAAGATCTCTCAGCGCTGCTTTATCTTTCAAAAAACGTTCATTTATGACGCTGCGATGGCTTGTGCTGGTGCCTTATTTTGCCCAAGATGATGAAGTGTAATCGGCCACAGCCAGTGAACTCATCGATTCGCTGTCTAATGCCGAGTCAGGGAGATGTGTTCGGCAGCAGTTAGCGCCAGACCGTCTTCACACTTTGTAACAGACGCTGCCCGAATACATTGATCAGCAAACCCAGCATGATCACCAAGGCGCCGCCGATCTGGCGTGCCGACAGCGCTTCGCCGAGCAATAGCCAGGCGGCCGTGAGGCCGATTACCGGTACCATCAGCGTCAGTGGTGCCACCAAGTGAGTCGGCAGGGCACCGAGTAATTTGCCCCATAAGGTGTAACCGATTAAGGTGGCGGCGAAGGCCAGATAAACGATGGTCAGCGCCGATGGCAGACTCAGATTGACGAGGCTGCTGTGTATCAGAGGCCAGCCTTCGAAACACCAGGACAGCGCAAAGAATGGCAAGATCGGCACCAGCGCGCTCCACGATACCAGGCTGAGCACGGCGGTCGGGCCGATTTTTTTATTGATGACATTCCCGGCGGCCCAAGACAACGCCGCGCACAGCGTCAGCAGAAAGCCCGGTAAACTGACCGGCGCGGTAGCATTGCTCAGACTGGCGCTGGCCAGTAACAGCAGGCCCAGTGCTGCTACCAGCATGCCGCACAAATTGCTGGCGCGAAGCTTGTCGCCGAATACCAGGGCAGAAAAGCCAACCGTAAAAAATGCCTGCGCCTGCAGTACCAGCGAAGCCAATCCAGCCGGCATGCCGACGGCCATGGCGGAAAACAGGAAGGCGAATTGGCCCAGGCTGATTGCCAAGGCATAGCCGATCAGTAAGCGTAGTGGAACGCGCGGACGCGGGATGAACAGGATGGCCGGAAAGGCGACCAAGGCGAAGCGCAGGCTTCCCATCAGAAATGGTGGAATGCCTTTGAGGCCGATTTTAATGACGACAAAGTTCATACCCCACAGGATGATGACGGTGAGGGCGGTCAGAAGATGACGCGGGCTTAAACTGAAACTGGAACTGGACATGGGGAGCGATCGTGGTGATGGGCGGGCGGGCGCTGGCTTAATTCAGGGACGGTGTACGCGCCGCGTCGAGGCCGGATCTTTCAGCAGTTTTGCTGCCGGTCGTATCGGACGCGGCACCAAGCGGCCTTGGCAATTCGGGCAAATATCGGCATAGACGTGTTCGGCGCAAGCGGCACAAAAGGTACATTCATAACTGCAGATGCGCGCAGCCTCGGAGGCGGGCGCTAAATCGATGTCGCAGTGTTCGCAGTTCGGGCGTAATTCCAGCATGCGTATTGTCTCAGTCAGTTGGTCGGGACCTGCAGCTTAGCATTATACAACTGGGTTTGTCAGCCGCATGTGAGCTGCCTGTACCGTCGCTGCCGGTACAGGTAAGCGGCTGAGGCAACTGAGGTATGTTGAAGGGTGTGCTTGATTTTCTATCGTACGTTCAATAGCAAATTTCTATTTGCGTAGCAGCTAGCCGATAATGCCACCGGCGGCACCGGATAGTATCGACATTGCCCATTTTTTTTCTTCCGCTGTGGTGGTACTCGATGTCAGTGTGCTGTAGCAGAGGAAAGCAAGCAAGATAACGAAACAGATTGCTACCAAAAATAAAGCGACATCCTTGAACAGGCGAACTGTGCGTTCGCCGTTCGTTTCTTTTGGGTCAACTTTAATGCTGTAGTTGTGATTTGGTGGTGGGCTGTTCAGGTCAATGCTGTTACTCATAGGCCAATAAACTCCGTTTGCATTTTTTCGGTTTTAGGATCAACCAAACCTAATTTCAGGCCGCGCCCTTTGCCATCGAGCGCCGCAAGATAGAGTTGCAGCGCCTTGCGTAACAACTCACTCTTGTTAGTTTCGTTTGCCTCTACGGCTTTATCTATGTCTCGGTTGAGATCATCCGATAGAACTACGCTGAACCGTGCTGACATTATATCTCTCCATTGTGCTGATGATGTGCTGATGATGCGCTGATTATGCGCATAATCAGCGTATTCAGTCAAGCCAAGTCAAACCGGAAATTAACTCGACTGACTACTGGTGTTGCAAGCTTGCACTCGATTAATATGTGCCGTGACCAGGTTTACTCTTCTTTCGGGGTATCTTTGAACAAGGTATAAATCAGCGGCAGCAATAGCAAGGTGAATACGGTGGCCGAGACGATGCCGCCGACGATCACGACGGCAAACGGCCGCTGGGTTTCAGAACCGATGCCATGCGACAGTGCCGCTGGTAACAGACCGAGGCCGGCCATCAAGGCTGTCATCAGTATCGGTCGCAAACGGGCGACCGCACCTTCGATAGCGCTCGGATAGTCGGCCGGCTGGTGCTTTTCAAAATCGAGAATTTGCTCGAGCATGATCACACCGTTTTGTACCGAAATGCCGGCCACGGCAATGAAACCGACCGCTGCCGAGACGGAAAAATGCAAGCCGGCCAGCGCCAGTCCGGCGATACCGCCGATCATCGTCAGCGGTAGCATGACCAGTATCAGCAAGGCCATGCGCACCGAGCGGAAGGCCCAGAACAGCAGCGAGAAGATGAGGAAAATGGTGATCGGCACGATCACTTCCAGGCGTTTCACGGCACGTTCCTGGTTTTCAAACTGGCCACCCCAGATGACGGTATAACCGGGCGGCAGATGGACTTGTTCGCGCACTTTTTGCTGGGCTTCGGCGACGAAACTGCCTTGGTCGCGGCCGAGCAGATTGGCTTTGACTGAGGCATTGCGCACGCCGGCTTCGCGACTGATACGACCGGGGCCTTGCCGTTGGCTGATGTGTGCCAGGTCGGCCAGGGCGATGGTGCCGGCACCGTTAGGCAGATTGATTTGCAAGCGGCCGATGTGGTCGATCGATTCACGTTCGGAAGCTTTGAGGCGAATGGTGATGTCGAAACGTTTGTCACCCTCATAGAAACTGTTGACCGGTGTATCGGCCAGCGCGGTTTGTATGGTGTTGTTGACATCGCTGACGTTAATGCCGAGGCGAGCGATTTTTTCTCGGTCGATGACGATGTTGAGCTCGCTCTGGCCGCCGATTTTTACCGCTTCGACGTCGGCCGCGCCACGTATTTGTTTGAGTATGGCCGCGATTTGTTCACTTTTTTGTGTCAATACATCGAGGTCAGGGCCGAACAATTTGATGGCAATTTCCCCTTTCACCCCTGACAGCGATTCTTCGACATTATCTTGAATGACTTGCGAAAAATTGGTCGGCACACCGGGTAAGACGGCAATTTTAGCACTCATGTTTTCGATTAAATCTTCTTTGCTGGCGAATTTCCATTCGCTGCGTGGCTTCAGATCGGCCAAAATTTCCATATTGTTCGGTCCCTTAGGATCGGTGCCGTCATCGGGGCGGCCGACTTGTGCCACAACTTGGCGGACTTCCGGATAGCTGAGCAAAATGGCACGTACCTGGCGTTCGATTTCTTTGGTTTTTTCCAGTGCGGTCGAGGGCGGCAGACTGACAGTGAGCCAGATATTGCCTTCATCGAGCTTTGGTAAAAATTCACTGCCGAGTTGCGGTGCCAAACCCAGCGTGAGCGCCAATAGCAGGCCCGATGTGCCGAGCACGGCAGTTTTACGTTTTTCTGCGCCTTGCAAGCTGCTACGGTACCAGTTTTGCAGATTGCTCATCCAGAGGCTATGGCGTTCGGCCAGGCTGTGGTGTTTCATCGATAGCGTCAGCAAGGTAGGAATCAGCGTCATCGTCAGTATCAATGCACCGAGCATGGCGAAGCTCAAAGTCAGCGCAACTGGCGAGAAGATTTTTCCTTCCACGCGTTGAAATGTGAAAATAGGAATGAAGGCGACGATGATAATGGCTTTAGCAAACAGAATAGGGTGGCCCATTTCGACCACGGTTTCCTTCAGTATGTGCTTGCGCCACAAGAATAGATTACCATGTTGTTCGTGCTGTTTGAGGGCCAGTCTGACCATTAAGGCTTCCACCAACACTACGGCACTGTCGATGATGATGCCGAAGTCGACCGCGCCGAGTGAGATCAGGTTAGCCGGGATGTGGCGCAAATCGAGCATGATGAAAGCGCACAGCAGCGAAAGTGGAATGACGGTCACCACGATCAGCGCGGCGCGCCAGTTGCGCAGAAAAATGATCAGGATGCTTATCACCAACAGGGCACCGACCAACAGATTTTCGACTACCGTCTTGACGGTGTGGTTGAGCAGTTCGGTGCGGTCGTAAATTTCATGCAGTTTCACGCCGGGCGGCAATTTGGCATTCACCAGAGCGATTTTTTTCTTCAGTTCGGCGATGATTTTGGCGGCATTGCCACCTTTGGTCATCTGTATGATGCCTAGCACATAGCTGTCACCTTGGTTGAGGGAGACGATGCCGGAGCGTGGGCGGCTGCCGATTTCTATCGCCGCCACATCCGATACCAAGACCGTCTTACCGTTTTTGGCGGCGATGATGACGCGCCCTAAGTCTTCCTTGTGCTCGAACAGGCCAACGCCGCGCACGATCAAGGCTTCATCGCCGCGGCGTATTGCGCCGCCGCCGACATTGCTGCTGTTGTTGGTCAGGGCCAGGCTGACCTGGTCCAGGGTTACGCCATAGCGCTTGAGTGCATCGGGATTGACCTGCACCTGGTATTCTTTGACTGTGCCGCCGAAGCTGACCACGTCGGCGACGCCGGAGACCATGCGCAATTCCGGCCGAATCACCCAATCTTGCAAGGTGCGGATATCGTTTTCCGACATTCCGGCCGGGGCATCGATCACGTAGCGATAAATTTCGCCGACTGCGGTTGAGAGTGGCGCGATACTGGCTTGTATGCCGCTTGGCAGAGTGACGTTTTGTAAGCGTTCGAGTACCTGTTGGCGGGCAAAATAATCGTCGGTGCCATCTTCAAAGCTCAGCGTCACCACCGATAAGCCGGTGATCGAGACCGAACGCAACTGGGTTTGCCCCGGCACGCCGCTCATTTCTCGTTCTATCGGTAAGGTCACCGCGCGCTCGACTTCTTCGGCGGCTTGGCCGGTGAATTGGGTGACGATCTGGACTTGTACATCCTGCACATCGGGAAAGGCTTCGATCGGCAAATTGCTGAGCGAACGGTAGCCGAGTACCACCAAGGCGAGCGTGAGCAGCAGCACGAAGACGCGCTGAGTCAGCACGAAGTCGACAAATTTATTGAGCATGGGTGGCTACCTCGGCATTGAGTAACAAGGCACCTTCGCTGACAATGTTCAGGTTTTCGCTCAAGGCGGGATTTTGTTCGGCATCGGCAAAGCTGGCGTCGCGCCCCTTGCTTTGTATATGTACTTTTTGTTTCTCGAATTCGCCGGCACGTTTTTCCACGAACAAATAGCTGTACAGCCCTTCGACGATGAGGGCGGTGTTGGGAATGCGGTAGCCTTGCTTGTCGCCGGCGGCGAGGAAGGAAACTTTGGCGAACATTTCCGGGCGCAGCTTCATGTCGCGGTTGGAAACCACACCGCGGACTTGGATGCGACGTGTGCTGGGATCAAGTGCCAGTCCGACTCGCGCCACTTCGGCGCTAAACAGTTGGTTCGGATAGGCATCGAACTCCAATGCCAGCTTCTGGCCGATTTGAACTTGTCCGAGGTAAGCTTCGGGAACGTCAATCACTACCCACAGATGGCTGAGATCGCTGATTACAAACAGCGGCGCTGCTGCATCGGGGCGTACTTCCATGCCGGGATTAACTTGCTTGTCGGCGATCATGCCGGCGATCGGCGCTTTGAGCGCGAAGCTGCCGTTTTCATTCCCGACTGCTTTGAGGTTACGCATGCGCAGCGCGGCGCGACGCGTTTCGGCGGCCGCTTGTTGGTAATCGGCTTGGGCACCCTCGAGGTCTTTGCGGGCGATGACTTCGTGTTCAAACAATTGTTGTGAACGTGTGAGTGTCAGTTGTTTGCGGGTTTCATCGGCTTTGGCTTTGGCCCAGTCGGCATCGGCTGCGGCCAAGTCGGGTGAGTCGAGCAGAGCCAAGGTGGCGTCTTTCTTGATGGTATCGCCGATTTCCACCGGTGCGCTGAGCAATCGTCCCAATACCGGTGAGCTCACGCGTGCCGTAAGATTTTCATCGTAGCTGAGGCGGCCATTCATGGTGTCGGCAGCCGGCAGGGCTTGCAGTTTGAGTGGGTTGACTTTGATCATGCTCAGTTGCGGCGCATTGACTGGATAGTTGATGCTGCCCGGATGGGCGGCAGCGGCGGCTTTCGGCGTTTCCGGTGCCGCATTTTTATTGCTGCAGGCGCACAGGCACAGCAGGGCGAGGGTGGCGCACAGCAGCGTTGGCTTGTTTGCGAGGGTCATTATTTATCCAGTTCCAAAATTGTCGTGTTGAGCATCGCTTGTGCTTTGGCTAAATCGCTTTGTGCGTTGATGGCATCCATTTCGGTGGCGCGGTAGATGCGGCGCGCATCGAGTACATCCATTACCGCCAAGGCACCGTGTTTGAAAGCGTATTCAGCCGCTTCGGCCGACAGCCGGGCGGCCGGCAGTAATTCGCTTCGAAAGCGCATGACCTGCTCGCTGGCGGCGGCTTGCGTCTCAATTGCTAACAGCCAATCGGCGCGCGCGGCGGCGCGGGTTTTGTCGAGATTGTCGCGCGCGGCATCGAGCGCCGCTTCGGCGGCTCGTATTTCGCCTTGAAATTCGTAACGGGTAAATAAAGGAATTTGTACTGAAACCCCGTAACTGTTGCCCGAGCCTTGTTGGTTGCCGAGGCTGGTGGGGTAATGTTCAAACTGTACACCGACCGAAATATCACGCGTCTTGGCTGCCAGTGCCAGATTGCGTCCTGCTATGGCGGCTTCGACGCGTGCTTGCGCGGCTTTGACATCAGCCCGTTGTGCCAGCATGGACTCATTACTGGCCGGTAGCGGCAAGCTCGGCATGCCGGGCCAATCATCGATGGCGCGCAGCAGCTGCGGGTCGCCGTCGACGCCTAACATGATCAGCAAGGCGCTTTGCGTGCGCAACAAGTCGGCCGCTGCTTGGCGTGCATCGCTGGCGGCACGCAGCGCATCGATACGGATGCGGGCGGCGTCGGCACCGGCCAGGTCGCCGGCTTGTTGACGTGCATTGGCAGCGGCGACGGTGGACTTGAACAGCGTGCTGGTGGTGCGGCTGATGGCGAGTTTGTATTGTGCTGCAATTAAATCGAAATACGCAGCGCTGGCGGCTTGACGTAACTGCCTGCGGGTGTCGCTGGCATCGTGGCGACTGGCTTGCAGCAGTAATTCGGCATTGGCGCTGCGCAGTTCGCGCTTGCCACCGCGTTCGATCAACTGATCGATGCGCCAAGTGCTGTCGACTGTTTTACTGCGTAAGCCAGCGGCACCGATGCCCAGGTGCGGATTGATGCCGGCCGTTTGTATCGTCATGCTGGGGTTGGGCGCGGCTGCGGCAATGGTGCTGGCGGCCGCGGCGCTGTCGATGGCGATGCGGGCGCTTTTCAGATCATGGTTACATGACAGCGCCAGTTGCAAGGCTTGTTGTAAGCTCAGTTCGGGAATGCTCATGCAGGCGCTGTCGCTCTGACTGGTCTGTGCTTGGCAGGTGCAGCCGAGGAGTAAGCTGCCGAATGCGGCGCATAACAAAGAACGGCGTAAGGCCGGTCGGATAGGGAAAGAAGGGGGCATGGTGATCTCACAGTAAGTGCGATCATTGTCGCAAGCCAAGCTGTCGGGAGCATGACGTCAAGCTGACAGTTTGCTGACAAGTAGCAGTATTTTTCCTGTGCTCGGTAGCAGTGAGCACAATCTGCTTCATTCTCACGTTTAATTTACCAGATCTGAGCGGAAAGCTCGGTCCTTCAGCGGCTGTCGCAAAAGCCTGGAGGACGTTTTTTTTTATCTGAAACACCGCATATCTCGTCATTCCCGCATGCTTTTGGCGGGAACCCAGCGTCGTTTTTTACACTGAAAATGCCACAATTTCTGGCATTTTCAGTTAAGCACGAACGCCGCTGGGTTCCTGCCAAAAGCGCGCAGGAATGACGTGGCCACCAGTTGGGGTAATGATACCGACTCAATACCCTTTTGCGACAGCCTCTGAAGGCCGGGGTTTCAAACCCTGGTCAGATTTTTGATGAAGACGGTAACGACGCCAATACGCTGCGTCACGACCCTATGTTCAAACTTGGTACAGCACGTTTACCATTCGATCAAGGTGCTGCATTGGCTTCCGGTGCAGCCATATCGCGCTTCGAACACGCCGCAAACCGCCGAGATATTTATCGCGTCAGCGAGGCACTGGTCGGACAAATTCACGTCTCCCAGTTTATCCAAAGCATTTTCTAAGTTATAGCCTGAAACGCTCGGTATCTGACAAGACTGTAGTGGCGCACACCGCCGGAGGCTTCTTATGTTCTTATGTTTTCCCTGATTGGTGAAACTGGTAAATTCATCAATTAGCAACGACTGCTATATATGGCAACAATTTGCGTAAGTCCCAAAATGGGACTACACTTAAGCCTATGAGAATATTTTCTAAAAATCAGCTTGTCGCTTTTTGGACGAATTGCCCAGATGCAGAGCAGCCACTGAAGGCATGGCATGCAGAAGTGGAACATGCCTCTTGGAAAACGCCGCAAGATATTAAAAATCAATACGCCAACGCTAGTTTTGTAGGCAATGATCGTGTTGTATTTAATATTAAAGGAAATTCCTATCGATTAATTACTTCCGTCGCGTACCAATTTGGTGCCGTCTACATTAAGTTTATTGGCACCCACGCGGAATACGATAAGGTGAATGCCGCAACTATAGAAATGAAGGTGTGATATGGAACTTAAAATACTGAGAACCAGTGGAGAGTACAAAACCGCATTAAGCGAAGTTTCGGCTTTTTTTGATGACCAACCAATTCCAGGCACACCTGACGGGGATCGTTTCGAAATTCTCATGATGCTCGTTGAGCGTTATGAGCAGGAGCATTATCCAATTGCTCCGCCAGATCCTATTGAGGCCATTAAATTTAGAATGGACCAACAAGGAAAAACCCCAAAAGATTTGGCTCCTATGATTGGCAATACAAGTCGTGTATATGAAGTTATGGCCCGTAGCAGAACGTTAACTTTACGCATGATTCGAAACTTAAACGCTGGCATGAATATCCCTGCTGATGTATTAATTCGCGACATGGGTGTGACAGCGAAAGCTCCACTTAAGCGTGTAACAACGAAAGGCCCACTTCAGGGTGTAACTGCTAAGAAAAGCGTCGCCTCTAAGAAAGGCGTTAATGTCCGCAAATGAAATGAGCAGTTCGAGATTACGTCAAGCAACTGTCAAGTGCTTGTTTTGCTGGTGATAGTTGGATAAAGCAACGGTAACAGATAGGATTGAAAATCCTTGTGTCGGTGGTTCGATTCCGCCCCGGGCCACCAAGATTAAGAGTGAGGCCAGCACTGGTACGGCAGCCGATACATGATCGTGATCGCAATTCGGCTTGCAATATTTTCCGTCGCCGACGTGCGCTTCCCTGGCAGTTGGGGTAATGTTATCGACTGACAAGCCTTTTGTATTTGATCGCCATAGCTTGCCCGTTCACCCATCAACACCTCAGTACGTATGCGTGGACCAATGCGCCAATATTGCTCTAATCTTTTTGGCGCGGAAACAGCACCGCAAACAGGGTGCCGCCGCCGGCCGCATCAGCAATGCTGATGTGGGCATTATGATCTTTGACGATGTCGGCGACGATGGCTAAGCCTATGCCATTGCCACTGACTTTGTTCTGACTGCTTTCGTTGATGCGGTAATGGCGTTGAAAAACCAGTGCGCGTTCGGCTTCGGGTATGCCGGGCCCATTGTCTTCGACCGAGAAAATCACGGCATCGGCGCGCGTTTCGGTGCTGACTGTGACGATGCCGCCGGCTTGGGTGTAACTGAGGGCATTGTCGATCAGGTTTTCAATCAAATCGCGCAGCAAGAAGGCATCGGCAAAGATCGTGGCGGCTTGCAGATTGAAGCCGAGGTCGATGTGTTTACGATCGGCTGCCGCTAAAAAATTGGGCATGCAATCGGTGACGATGAGTTCGAGCGAAAGCGCTTCGAGGCGGTTTTTTTCAAACTTGCTCGGCTCGGCTCTGGCTAAGGCGAGTAATTGATTGGTTTGACGAATCATGCGTTCGGTCGACATCATCATCAGCGCGACCGAGCGAGCGGTATGCGTTTCATCGGCATATTTCTCTTGCAACCATTCGATTTGGGCTTTCAGCCCGGCTAAGGGTGTGCGCAATTGGTGCGCGATGTTGGCTAGAAATTCTTGCTGGGCATGGCTGCCGATTTCGATTTTTCTCAATAAACGGTTAATCGCGCTGACGACCGGACTGAGTTCGAGCGCGGTTTCTTGTACCGGCAAGGCAGACAATTCATCGAAATTGCGCGCATTGAGATCGGTCTGAATATTTTTCAGCGGCAGTAAGCCTTTGGTTACCGCCATCCACGCCACGCCGAGCAAAAAAATCGTCAACAAACCCTCGATGAGCATGAGTGCCGTGATGATGCGCGCTTGAATCGCATTGCGTTTTTTCAGGGTTTCGGCAGCCTGTATCAGTATCGTCTGGTCGCCGATGGTAAAGCTGATATTGACGATGCGAATTTCTTCGCCACGCATCTTGCCATTGAAGAAATGCGGCTCTCGCAGTGTCGGCGGTGGTGGCAGCAGCGGGAAGTCACGGTCGCCGGCGAGGGTGGCCTGGTGACTGTCACGAATGGCGAAGTAAATCGTATTGTAGTGGTCGAAGCGCAGTACTTGTTCGACCGGCGAGGGCAGATCAACTCGGATTTGCTGGTCTGGCTCTTGCGTGAGGCGTGTGCCGAGCACCCAGCAGGTATCGGCCAGGCTTTGATCAAAGGCGATCTGGGCCGGGGTCCACGCCAACCAGTACACCAAGCCACCACCGATCATATTGACCAGTAACAGCGGCGCGATCAACCATTTCAACAAGCTGCGGCGAATACTGGTTTGGCCTTGTGTGGCGTTACTCATTGTTGTTCTTCCAGCATATAGCCGAAACCGCGAATGGTACGGATGATGACGCCGGCTTGGTGCAACTTGATACGCAGGCGTGAGACATAGACTTCAATGGCATTGACGCTGAGGTCTTCGCCGTGCTGCAGAATGGCGTCGATGATTTGCTGTTTCGAGACCACGCGCGACTCTTGTTTGAGCAAGTATTCGAGCAGGGTCCATTCGCGCACCGATAAATCGATGGGCTGAGCGTTGACGCAGACGCGCTTGCTGGCCGGGTCCAGCGTGAGTTGGCCGAGGCGAATTTCGGCTGCTACCGGGGCGCTGCGGCGTACCAGCGCCTTGAGGCGCGCCACCAATTCCAGGGTGGAAAATGGTTTGACCAGATAATCGTCGGCACCGAGTTCAAAGCCTTGCACGCGATCGAGGATGGCATCGCGCGCGGTCAGTAATAATACCGGTATGGCACCGTGGCGGCGCACTTGGCGCAGTACTTCAAAGCCGTCGATGTCGGGTAAGCCGAGGTCGAGTACCAGCACTGAGTATTTCTGATGCGTGGCATGGAACACGGCGTCGCGGCCGGTATGCACGACGTCGACCAGCATGCCTTGTTCACGCAGCATGTGTGAGACGCCTTCGGCCAGAACTGTATCGTCTTCCACTAATAAAATATGCATGATGTCTGGCGCCGCCCGCGCTCTTGATTGAAGTGAATGGGCGCAGTATAAATGAGAAGGGCGCGGCCGCGCCGAGAATCGGCGTTAATTGAATTATTAAATACACCATAAAACACTGTTAACTGCTGTGCTGACGGTGTAAATGAGGGCAATTTGCCGAGCGTGGCGGTCAAATTATTAAAAAGCGCAGCAATTACTGAGAAAGCGCAGGAACAGTCTGTGGAAATCCTTTAAAATAGCGGATTCATTCATATGCAGCTGGTGGCATCGCGCGCCGTGTACGCAGATTCATCGAGCGCCGCAGCTGGCCCACCTCAGGATACCCCTATGAGCATGTCTACTACCCTTGAAATCGTCGCCGAATTGCGCGCCGGTCGAATGGTGATCTTAGTCGATGAAGAAGACCGTGAAAATGAGGGCGACCTCATCATGGCGGCCGAATTCGTCACCGCCGAAGCAATCAATTTCATGGCTAAATTCGGTCGCGGCTTGGTGTGCCTTACCTTGACCGAAGAACGCTGCGACGAACTCAATCTGGCCATGATGACGAGCCGTAACGGTACCTCGTATGGCACCAATTTCACCGTCTCGATTGAAGCGGCCGAAGGCGTGACGACCGGGATTTCAGCCGCCGACCGCGCGCGTACCGTGCAAGTGGCGGTGAATAAAAAAATGGGTGCCAATGATATCGTGCAGCCCGGTCATATTTTTCCACTCAAGGCCCAAAAGGGCGGGGTGTTGATGCGCGCCGGTCATACCGAAGCCGGTTGTGATTTGGCCGAGTTGGCCGGTTTGACCCCGGCTGCCGTGATTTGCGAAATCATGAAAGACGATGGCACGATGGCGCGTTTGCCGGATTTGATCGAATTCGCCCGTTTGCATGAGCTGAAAATCGGTAGCATTGCCGATCTGATTCATTATCGCAGCCAAACCGAGAGCATCGTTGAGCGTATCGCTGAACGCGATATGCATACCGTGCACGGCAGTTTCAAAGCCATTGTGTATCGCGATAAGCCTAGCGGTTCGGCCCATTTGGCGCTGGTACACGGCACCCCAGTGGCGCACGAGCCTGCGTTGGTGCGCGTGCATCAACCGGTCTCGATTCTCGATTTACTCGAAAGCCGCGCGACCACGCACTCCTGGAATCTGGCCGCGGCCATGCAGGCGATTCAGGCGGCACCGACTGGTGTGATTGTGCTGATCAATTGCGAAGAAACGGCGCAGCAAATGTTTGATCAGTTCAGTGCCTTGAATACGCCTGAATCGCGGCCGGCCGGCCGTGCCGCGCGTATGGATTTGCGCACTTACGGTATCGGTGCGCAGATTCTTAAAGATGTCGGCGTCGGTAAGATGACTTTGCTGGCCAATCCGCGCAAAATGCCGTCGATGACCGGTTTTAATTTGGAAGTGCTCGGCTACCTCGACAAACCGCACGCTCACTGAGTGCAGCACACGGTATTTTCAACCCCATTATTGCGCGCTGCGGCGCGGGAAAGATGATCATGACAGTCGGACATTACGAATCCAATCTTGACGGTGCAGGCGTACGTATCGGCATCGTGCAAGCACGTTTCAACGAAAGCGTCGGGCATGGCTTGCTGACGGCTTGTTTGGCCGAGCTGAGCCGACTCGGCGTATTGAATGAAGATATTTTGCACGTAACGGTGCCAGGTGCGCTGGAAGTGCCATTGGCCTTGCAAAAGCTGGCCTTGACTAATCAATTTGATGCGCTCATCGCGCTTGGTGCCGTTATTCGTGGCGAAACCTATCATTTTGAGTTGGTCTCGAATGAATCCGGCGCCGGCATTACTCGAGTCGGTCTCGATACCGGACTGCCGATTGCCAATGCGATTCTGACGACCGAAAATGATGAGCAGGCAGCAGTGCGCATGCAAGAAAAAGGTGCTGATGCAGCCCGGGTTGCCGTGGAAATGGCAAACTTGACGCTGGCATTGGAAGATTTGGCCGAAGCCACGGAAGACGTCGGTTACGACGCCTGATCACGGGTCGGCAGTACAGGAAGTGCGCCACAGATGGCCGGCCGGCGCGCCATTCGCGCGTCTGCTGCAAGCAGCGCTTCTTAAAGTGAAAGCAAGAGAAAAAAATGAATAGTAAAACCCAACAACACGCCAATCCCAGTAAAAGCCGTTCGCCGCGCCATCGTGCCCGCGAATTCGCGCTGCAGGGTTTATACCAATGGCTGCTTAATAATGAAGATTCCGGTGTCATCGATGCGCATATTCGTCAAGCGCATGGTTTTGACAAGGCCGATCGCGAACATTTTGATGTCTTGCTACACGGCGCGATCAATGATTCGGTTTCTTTGCGCGAAGAGTTTGCCGGTCTGATCGATCGCAGCGTCAAAGAATTGTCGCCGATTGAGCATGCCGCTTTGCTCATCGGTACCTATGAGCTGAAAAACCATATTGAAATTCCATATCGCGTGGTCATCAATGAAGCGGTCGAGTTGACTAAGTCATTCGGCGGTATCGATGGCCATAAGTATGTCAACGGTGTGCTTGATAAGCTCGCTGCCAAGTTGCGCCCGACTGAGGTTGCGGCGAAATAAGGGCAGTACGGTCGGCTTCGGGTCGCTCACGCCGCCTTTCCTGTGATCGGGAACAGGCGGTTTTTTTCATTCCGCCTCAAGCGCAGGCAGTGAATTTCCACTTTCCTCTATTTAAGTACTGATATGACCACACCACTCGCCGCACGTTTGAGCGACATCGCACCGTTTCACGTCATGGAATTGATGAAAATGGCCGCAGCCCTGGAAGCTGAAGGTCGCCACCTGATTCATATGGGGATAGGCGAGCCTGATTTTACGGCGCCGCCGGCGGTGGTAGCGGCCGGGGTGAAGGCGATGACTGATGGTCGCTTGCAGTATACCTCGGCACTCGGGATTCCGGCCTTGCGCGCGGCGATCGCCGCCCATTACCAGGCGCAGTACGGCGTGGCGGTAGCGGCCGAGCGCATCATCGTCACAGCCGGTGCCTCAGCGGCGTTGTTGCTGGCGGCCGCGGCGCTGGTCGAGGTGAGGGCAGAAGTGCTGATGCCCGATCCTTGCTACCCGTGCAATCGGCATTTTGTCGCGGCTTTCGATGGGCGTGCCAAGCTGGTTCCCTGTGGGCCGCAGCAGCACTTTCAGCTCAGCGATGAGATGGTGCGACAGCACTGGAGTGATGCCACCGGCGGCGTGGTGCTGGCTTCGCCGTCGAATCCTACCGGTAACTCGATTGATGCGCAGGAACTGAGTAAGATCATCACCACGGTGCGGGAGCGCGGCGGCTTTACGATAGTCGATGAAATTTACCAGGGTTTATCTTACGACCGTGCGCCATTTACTGCCTTGGCGCTGGCCGATGATGTGATTGTCATTAACAGCTTCAGTAAGTACTTCAACATGACCGGTTGGCGGCTAGGCTGGCTGGTGGTGCCAGCGAACTTGGTCGGTGAGTTTGAAAAGCTGGCGCAAAACCTTTTCATTTGTCCAAGCTCGGTGGCCCAGCATGCAGCCTTGGCCTGTTTTGAACCGGCCACACTGGCTGTGTATGAAGAACGCAAAGCAGAATTCAAGCGTCGTCGTGATTACATCGTGCCAGCCTTGCGTGAACTTGGCTTCGGTATTCCGGTGATGCCGGACGGGGCTTTCTATGTGTATGCCGATTGTTCGCCGTTTTGCGACGATGCCGATGTGTTTGCCAAGCAGGTGCTCAATCAAGCTGGGGTGGTGATTGTGCCGGGTCTTGATTTCGGACCGGCGACAGCAGCCCGCTATGTGCGTTTTTCATATGCCAACAGTATGGAAAATTTACACGAGGCGGTGGCGCGACTGAAAGCGTTTTTACAGCGCTGAAATAGCAAAGCGCCACTGTTGGCGATAACAGTGGCGCTTTGCTGTGCTTGCTTTGGCTTCTCTATCAGAGTGCCGCGACTTGTGCTTCCGTTTTGAGTGTGGCTTCGTGGATTTCTTGTTTGATTATCGGCGTCACTTCTGCCGCACGTGCTGGCGGGTTGGTAAACACGGTTGGTACATTTTTGCCAGCCGATACATCTTTGAGGCGTTTGTATTCGGTCAGAACGCGCGCGCCATAGCCGGAATCGTTATCAAAGGCGCCAGCACCGACATACAATTTCAAGCCCGCTTCGACTGAGCCGGTGCGTGCCACGTAGTCTTTGAGAATTAAGGCACCGACTTTGATATTGGCAACCGGATTCAAGGCTGCTTTCACGCCACCCATCTCCTCAAATTTTTCTTGATGAATTTTCGACATGACTTGCATCAAGCCTTGGGCGCCGACCGGACTCTCCGCAAACGGGTTGAGGCCCGATTCGATTGCCATGACGGATAAAATCAACAGCGGGTCGAGTTTGATCTCTTTGGCAGTCAGGTAAGCGGCCGACACCAGCATATTGGTGGCATCGCTGGCGACACGGTAACGTTTCGACAGCCAATTGGTGACCCATTGTTGTTGTCGTTGATTGCCGAGTAATTTCGCTTCTTCCTCGCTCATGCCGGCAGTCGCTACCGTGCCGGGCGCAGCCATCAGTTGCGCCAGGCTAGGCGGGACGACTTCTGTATCGGCGAGCTGTTCGGGCTCGGCGTAAGGAGACAAATTTTTGAATTTGTCAGCCAGTTCCGGCTTGAGGTACATCAGCGCCAACATCGTGATGGCGCAGACACCGGCGATGGTAAGCAGGTGACGCATGGTGCTAAGGAAGCCACTGGTGGCATCGCGTGCTACGGTTGACAGCGCAATGCGCTTGTCGGTACTGCTATGTACTTGTAGTGCTAAAATAAAACGTTGAATCATGTTACCTCCTGAATCTTCGCGGTGGCACCGACCTCAATAACTGGTATGGTGCAATATGTCTTTGCCGCGAATCAGAAACATCGCCCTCCCTCGCAAGTCGCGAGTGGAAAGCGCCGGAGCGGTTTATCGATGAGTCCGTCGGACTCGGTTCTGGAGCGTCCAGTGATAAACCGCTGTTTTCGGGTAAGGCTGACGCCTTTTGAAAACCATCCTTACAATGTTGTGTGTGGGGCCCGATCCCCGTGAATGATGTGAATGCCGGTGGCCTTGGCAAATTGATATAGAAGCCGGCTCACCCTGACGATTACATCAAGTTGGGCGAATTGTAGGGGGGGTTTTATATCGAGTCAATACTATCAAAATTGTTTTCTATAACTTTTACATCTAATGACTTCTGCTATATTGTAGCAAAAATCAATAAAATCAAGTACTTAGCGAATTTAGCTGAAAAACTGCTTCAGACTGACAAAAAAGCGAAAAAAGATGAAATATGCAGATTTAAGAGATTTTATTTCTCAATTACAACAAAAAGATGAATTAAAACAAATAGATATCCAAATTTCTCCGCATTTGGAGATGACGGAAATCTGTGATCGGACTTTGCGTGCTGGCGGACCTGCCTTGCTGTTCAATCGTCCGACTGCGCATTCGATACCCGTATTGGCGAATTTATTCGGCACGCCGCGTCGGGTCGCGCTTGGTATGGGCGCGGATGACGTCAGTGAATTGCGTCAGATTGGTCATTTGCTGTCGGCGCTCAAAGAGCCGGAACCACCCAAAGGTTTCAAAGATATGCTCGGTATGGGCAGTTTGATCAAGGCGGTCTGGGATATGGCCCCGAAAGAAGTGCGCGGGGCGAAATGTCATGACGTTGTGTGGGAGGGAAATGATGTCGATCTGGCGCGTTTGCCGATACAGCATTGCTGGCCAGGCGATATTGCGCCGCTCATTACCTGGGGTTTGGTGATTACCAAGGGTCCGAATAAAAAACGCCAGAATCTCGGTATTTATCGGCAGCAGGTGTTGGGTCGTAATAAGGTGATCATGCGCTGGTTGTCGCATCGCGGTGGTGCGCTCGATTTTCGCGAGCATTGCATCGTCAATAAGGGGCAACCATATCCTATCGCCGTCGCGCTCGGTGCCGATCCGGCCACCATCCTCGGTGCCGTCACGCCGGTGCCGGACAGTTTGTCGGAATACCAGTTCGCCGGTCTTTTGCGTGGCAGTCGCACCGAATTGGTCAAGGCCATTGGTAGTGAGTTGCGCGTGCCGGCTTCGGCTGAGATCGTGTTGGAAGGGCATATCTATCCCGATGAAACGCATGCCAGCGGTTACGAGCATGCGCTCGAAGGGCCGTATGGCGACCATACCGGCTACTATAATGAGCAAGACTGGTTTCCGGTGTTTACCATCGATCGCATCACGATGCGGCGCGAGCCGATTTATCATTCGACCTATACTGGTAAGCCACCCGATGAGCCGGCCGTGCTGGGGGTGGCCTTGAATGAAGTCTTCATTCCCTTGTTGCAAAAACAGTTCAGCGAGATCACTGATTTCTATTTGCCGCCGGAAGCCTGCAGCTATCGCATGGCGATTGTGCAGATGAAAAAATCCTATGCCGGGCATGCTAAGCGCGTGATGTTCGGAGTCTGGAGTTTTCTGCGTCAGTTCATGTATACCAAGTTCATCGTGGTGGTTGATGAGGATGTCAATATTCGCGATTGGAAGGAAGTGATCTGGGCCATCACTACCCGCGTCGATCCGCTGCGTGATACCACCTTGGTCGATAATACGCCGATTGATTATCTCGATTTTGCTTCGCCGATCAGCGGCTTGGGCAGTAAGATGGGGATCGATGCGACCAATAAGTGGCCGGGCGAAACGACGCGCGAATGGGGTACGACGATTGCCATGAGTGCCGAGGTCAAGTTGCGTGTCGATACACTTTGGCAGGAGCTAGGTATTTAGCATTCTGTCGGATAATCGGAGGAGGGGCGATGCTGCAGACTTATCATGGTAGTTGCCATTGCGGTGCGCTGCGGTTTCGGGCGCAGATCGATTTGAGCCAAGGTAGTGTGCAGTGTAATTGCAGTATTTGTACAAAACTGCGTTGGTGGGCGGTGATTGTCCCAATGGAGCGGTTTCAATTGTTGTCGGGCAGTGCGCAGCAAAGCGTGTATACCTTTCACCGGCATGTTGAGCAGCATTATTTTTGCGCCGTCTGTGGCATCCATCCTTATTTGCGTGGGCAGTCGCCGCGTTGGGGTGCTTTCATCGCCGTGAATGTAGCCTGCCTCGATGATCTCGATCCTGTCGCCTTGAGTGTACTGGCCATCACCGAGCTCGATGGCCGCAATGACTGTTGGGAGGCGGCCCCGTCTCGAACGGCTTAGTTGCTCGGTGGCGAACGGTGGCGCTCAGTGGCAGTCGCTAAGCCGCTTCGATTTAATCTGCGCGTCCCTTGCGGGGCAGGTTGGAAAGGCGCTATAATGGCGGCTGGCGGGCCCCTGCGCATTGCGGATTGGCCAATCTGGTCAGGTCGGGAACGAAGCAGCCACAGTCATCTCCCGCAAGTGCCGCAGATCAGGCTCGCCAACTTTTCATTCGATCTCTTTCTCCTTTCCTCTGCTTGATTTTCTTTCCGCCTATGCTTGCATGGCGCGATTCGCTGTACCTATATGTGCTACATAACATCAAATTGCATCGTTGCTGATTTTTTTTCGGTCGCTCTCTGGCATACTTCACTGGTTACTAAACAGTAACTAATAAAAACGAGGAGACCGACAATGTTTACATTACGTAGAAACTTCATGGCCTTAGCGCTGCTCACGCTCGTCGGCTTGAGTGTGGCGCACGCCGATGAGCTTCGTGGTACGACGGAGCAAGCGCAGGCCATGGTCAAAAAAGGCTTGGCCGCCATTAAAGAAAATGGTGCTGAGCAGGCATTTGCAAAATTTTCTGATGTCAGTAACAAAGAATTCCATGATCGCGACTTGTATTTGTTTGTCTACGATCTCAATGGCGTGAACTTAAGTCATGGAAATAACTCCAAGATGCAGGGTAAAAATCTGATCGATTTGAAAGTCGGAGATAAATTCATCATCAAAGACATGGTTGCCGTCGTCAGCAGTAAAGGGAGTGGCTGGGTTGATTATCGCTGGCCGAATCCGGTTACCAAGGCACTCGAGTTGAAATCGGCTTATGTGGAAAAGCATGATCACTATTTTGTCGGTTGCGGCGCATATAAGTAAAGTGTGCTCGCGTCACGCACACTGATCTTGATCTGGCTCAAGATCAGTGTCTCGGGAAATGATGAAAATAGTTTTTTTAAAAACTGAGAGCAGACTGTGAAGCGGCAAAAGCGTAGCCCGGTAAGTGGTATTTATCCACTGACACAACAATTTCTCAGTTATCTTTCACGGCCTTTACTCTTGCTCGGCTTGCTGATCTCGATCCCGGCGTTTTATTTGCTGCTCGATGGTGCTGATGCCCTATTGCAAGTAACCGGTCGCCTCGCCTATGTGGTGGTGGCGCTGATGATGGGCGTCGATACGTTCTGGCAATGGCATAGGAATAAGCGGCAGCGCCGGCAAAGCGGCAAGATGGCGCTTGATGTGTTGATTATCATCGGTTGTCTGGTCAGCGCTTGGCCGACTGTAACTGTCTGGGGTACCGTCGAGTGGTTGTTGCGACTGGCCTTGTGTGGCGCGATACTATTGCGCATTGCTACCTTGGTATTGCAGCATATGAAGCCTAGTTATCTGGTGCAGATGATGGGCTTGGCGATACTCATGCTCAGTTCCGCCGGAGCGGGGTTTTACTGGCTTGAGCCGAATGTCACCAGTTATGCCAATGGGGTTTGGTTGGCTTTCACGACGGTGGCAACGGTTGGGTATGGCGATATCGTCCCTTCGACGCCGGCGTCGAAAATTTTTGCGGTATTCATCGTCTTGTTTGGCTATGCGATGTTTTCTATTGTCACGGCCAATATCGCCGCCTTGTTTGTCGGTGAGGAAGAGGCGGATTTTGAGCGCGAGTTACATCAAGATATCCGTGCGCTGCGCCGCGAGCTCGGTAGCTTGCGCGAAGAGTTGCGCAGCCGGGATGCGCTGTTGCTGCGGCTGGAGCAGGCGCAGCAGGCACAGCAGGCTGTGTCGCCAGATTAAGTTCGCTGCCCGCTTGATTCTTCGCGCATGCCGTCCAATCCTTGTATGATGTCAGCGTTTCGCTCCGGGGGACGGTGTTGCGCGCCGCTGGCGCAGAGATATTTACTATTTCCATCACGCCCAGTGTTTTTTCGCTTTCCGAATAGGGTAAAATCTCACGATGTCTTATCAAGTTCTCGCCCGAAAATATCGCCCTAAAAGCTTTCAAACGCTGGTAGGGCAAGAGCACGTGGTACGTGCCTTAACTCATGCGCTTGAGCAGCAGCGGCTGCATCACGCCTATTTATTCACTGGAACACGCGGGGTAGGGAAAACCACACTCTCGCGCATACTTGCCAAATCTTTTAATTGTGAGCAGGGCATCACCGCCAATCCTTGCGGTGTGTGCGATGCTTGCACGGCCATCGATGCCGGTCGCTTTGTTGATTACATAGAAATGGATGCCGCGTCCAATCGCGGCGTTGATGAGATGGCTGCCTTGCTGGAACAGGCGATTTATGCGCCGTCGAATGCCCGTTTCAAAGTGTATATGATCGATGAAGTACATATGCTGACCAATCATGCGTTCAATGCCATGCTGAAAACGCTGGAAGAGCCGCCGGCGCATGTGAAATTCATCCTTGCTACCACCGATCCGCAAAAAATTCCGGTTACGGTGCTGTCGCGTTGTTTGCAGTTCAATCTCAAACAAATGCCGCCGGCGCAGATTATCAGTCATCTCGATAATATTCTCGGTCAGGAACAGATTGCCTTCGAAGTGCCGGCCTTGCGTTTGTTAGCGCAGGGTGCGCAGGGCTCGATGCGCGATGCCTTGTCCTTGACCGATCAGGCGATTGCCTATGCGGCCGGTAAAGTAACGCTCGAAGCCGTGCAGGGTATGTTGGGTGCGCTCGATCAATCCTACCTGATCCGTGTGCTTGATGCCTTGGTCAGTGGCGATGGTAAGACTATGCTCGATATCGCCGATGAGATGGCAGCGCGCAGCTTGTCGTATAAATCGGCGCTGCAAGATCTCGGCACTTTGCTGCATCAGGTCGCCGTGGCACAGATGGTGCCGACGGCGATTGCCGATGATTTACCCGAGCGTGAGCAAGTTTTGCGTTTGGCTGGCTTATTAGCGGCCGATCAGGTGCAGTTGTATTACCAGATTGCCGTGCATGGACGGAATGAGTTGGCGCTGGCACCGGATGAATATGCCGGTTTTTCCATGTGCTTGCTACGCATGCTGGCATTTCGTCCGCTCGATGCCGCGGCAGAACAGAGTGCTGCCCGTGTAGCGCCATCGGCCGCTGCCGCTGCACTGCCATCGGCGGCGCCGCCGGTACGGTCGCGCGCCACCGCACCGGCCGCGCCGCCGGCGGCGGCACTGGCAGTGCCAGCGGTGACGGCCAGCGTCATGCCGGCCAGCGAGGTTGGCAGTAAGCCGATGAGTCCGGCACTGGCTGCGTTGGCAGCGGCCCGCGCCGGTAGTAATAAACACGCGCCTGGCCGCAGTGCGGCTGCAGCAGCGCCGGCAGCGCTGATGCCGGCGGCGCCGGCGAGTCGCACTAAGGCTGCGGCAGTGCTGCCTCGCACTGCTCCAAGCAATGCGGCGACCGATGCGCCGATCAGCGCGGCAGCGGCTCCAGCACAGGCACCGGCAGCAACGGCCGGTTTTGTGCCCGACATGCAGGCCGTCGGTATGGATGATATGCCGCCACCCTGGGATGAGGCGGTGTTTGAGGTCGCACCAGTGGTCGCGCCGGCCGTGCCGGACGCGGCGCCTTCAGTGATTGCAGTCAGTGTGCCAGTGGCAGCCGCAGCGGTCGCGCCGGCACTACCGGCGCTGGCAGTCGCCGGTGCCGATCGCATTTTGTGGCAAGGTCCGGTGCCAGCGCTGGGATGGGATGGCGATTGGCCGGTATTGGCTGCCAGTTTGCCGGTACGTGGCGTGGCGCAGCAGTTGGCGCAGCAAAGTGAGCTGATTCACTGCTCGCAAGATGGCAATGCTTTCGTGTTTGCCTTGCGGGTCCCGCTCAGTACCTTGTTGTCCTCCGGGAGTGGTGATAAATTGTCGGCGGCTTTGTCGGAACGCTTCGGTCAAATTGTTCGTGTTGAAGCGAAAATCGGTGCCGTTGAATTGACTGCCAATACACAAGCCGTGGCTGCGCGCGAAGTGCGCCAGCAGTTTGCTGAAACAGCGATGCAAAATGACAGCTTTGTGCAAACTTTAATACGCGAATTCGGTGCCGCCATCGTGACTGGCAGCGTACGGCCGGTTTGACCGCCGTCATCGTAGCGTACCGCAATATTTGATTCCTATTGTATAGATAACGTTTTTTGGAGAAACCATTATGATGAAAAACCAACTCGCAGGCTTGATGAAGCAAGCGCAAGCGATGCAAGATAATATGAAAAAAGCCCAAGATCAGTTGGCCTTGGTGGAAGTTGAAGGACAAGCTGGTGCCGGTTTGGTGAAGGTCCTGATGACATGTAAGAATGATGTCAAGCGCGTTAGCATCGATCCATCTTTGTTCGGTGACGATAAAGATATGATAGAAGATTTGGTGGCGGCGGCATTCAATGATGCAGTGCGTAAGGCGGAAGCGACGTCGCAGGAAAAAATGTCCGGTCTGACAGCTGGCATGCCTTTGCCGCCTGGTTTTAAAATGCCATTCTGATCGTGAAGCAAGTCGGCAGCCTTGAGCAGCTAGCAGAAGCATTGCGGCGCTTGCCCGGCATCGGGCCCAAATCGGCGCAGCGCATGGCTTACCATTTGCTGCAGCATGACCGCGCCGCCGCCAGCGGTCTTGGTCATGCACTGCTCAATGCCGTCGACCGTATCGCCCACTGCAGTTCGTGTAATACCTTCACCGAAACGGCGCTGTGCGAGACCTGTGCCGATAGCAGTCGCGACCGTAGCTTGTTGTGCGTGGTCGAAACGCCGTCGGATCAAATGATGATCGAGCAGACGCTCACCTATCGTGGTCTGTATTTTGTCTTGATGGGACGGTTGTCGCCGCTCGATGGGATCGGCCCGAAAGAGTTGCATCTCGAGAAGTTATTGGTGCGAGCACTCGATGAGGTCGTTACCGAGGTGGTGTTGGCCACTAATTTTACCAATGAAGGCGAGGCGACCGCGCATTACATCAGCGAAACGCTCAAGGCGCGCGGTTTGCGCGTGAGTCGGTTGGCGCGCGGTGTGCCGGTCGGTGGCGAACTCGAATATGTTGATGCAGGGACCATCGCTCGCGCCATGCTGGATCGGCGTCATACCTGATAATTTGTGATGAAAAAAACTTCGGCCGGCCCGCTGGCGGGCATCAAAGTACTGGAACTTGGCACCCTGATCGCCGGGCCGTTTTGCGCGCGGATGTTGGCGGAATTTGGTGCCGAAGTGATCAAAATCGAGTCGCCCGAAGGGGGTGACCCCTTGCGTCAATGGCGCGTGCTCAAAGATGGTACTTCGCTCTGGTGGAGTGTGCAGGCGCGGAATAAAAAGAGTCTCACGCTTAACCTGAAGACTGTCCAAGGTCAGGAAATCGCCCGTCGTTTGGCCTTGGAAGCCGATATCATCATTGAAAATTATCGTCCCGGGGTGGTGGAAAAATGGCAGCTCGATTACGCTTCGCTGCAGGCGCTGAATCCTTCCATCATCATGGTGCGTTTGTCCGGTTACGGACAAACTGGGCCGATGCGCGATTTACCCGGCTTTGGCGCGATCGCGGAAGCCATGGGTGGTTTGCGCTATGTGTCGGGCCATCCCGATCGCCCGCCGGTGCGGGTTGGCATCTCGATCGGTGACTCGGTGGCGGCCTTGCACGGCGTGATCGGGGCCATGCTGGCCCTCCGCCATCGTGATGTCAGCGGTGGTCGCTGGAACGGCCAATCCGGTGCTGCCGCACGCGGTGGTGCTGGGCAGATGGTCGATGTGGCGCTGTATGAATCAGTGTTTAATTTGATGGAATCACTGGTGCCGGAGTTTGATGTCGCCGGCGTGGTGCGCGAGCGTACCGGTGGTGCTCTGCCAGGTATCGTACCATCGAATACCTATACCACGCGCGATGGTGAAAATCTGGTTATTGCCGGTAATGGCGATGCGATTTTTCACCGCCTCATGTTGGCCATAGGGCGTGCCGATCTCGCGCATGATACGGCTTTACAGCGCAATGATGGCCGAGTTCCGCGCACGGCCGAAATCGATGCCGCCATTCAGGCTTGGTGTGGGCATCTCGATATCGATCAAGCCTTGCAAATCATGCGCCACGCAGAAGTACCGGTAGGAAAAATTTATTCGGTGCGCGACATGATGAGTGATCCGCAATTTCTGGCGCGTGATATGTTTGAACAGCATCAGTTTGCCGATGGCAGTGGTGTCAAGTTGCCGGCGGTGTCGCCCAAGATGTCGCTCACGCCCGGGCAAACTCGCTGGTTGGGGCCGCGCTTGGGTGAACATACGCATCAGGTATTGACTGAACTCGGTTACAGTGCTGCCGACATCGAACAATTTGAAAAACAACAGCTTGTGTAGCGAAAGCGAATAATGAACCGTCAATTCTTCAAGCAATTTTTCATCGCCCTGGTGTTGTTTGTGCTCGGTTACCTGACTTTTAATGGCAAATTATTTGCGGCCGAAGCGGCGTTGGTCGCGCCGCTGGCCGCGTCTGCCACTGTCAGTGGAGGGTTTTGATATACTCGCGTATCCCGGCCAGCAGCATTTCTATCGACATCGCCGCCAGAATCAAGCCCATCAAACGTTCGAATGCCGTCATCACGCGTGCGCCCAATACTTGTTGCATGCGTTCTGCACTGAGCAAGACCACCAGCCATACCACCGCCACCGCCGTCAAGGCACCAAGATGAACGATAATTTCTTGCTTGTTATCAGAAGAAAATAATAATACCGTGGCCAGCGCCGAAGGGCCGGCCAGGGCTGGAATGGCGAGTGGCACGATGAATGGTTCGTGATCTTCTTCGGTCTCACCGAAGATTCCCCCTTCTTGGGGAAACACCATGCGCAAGGCGATCAGAAACAGGATGACGCCACCGCCTATGCGTATTGATACTTCCGAAAGCTGCAGCGCGGTGAGGAAGTTTTTCCCGAAAAACATGAATAGCAACAGCAAGATGAAGGCGATCGCGCATTCGCGTACGATCACGCGCCAGCGGCGTGCCGGCGCGACATGTGACAGGGCGCTGACAAAAATCGGGACATTTCCGAATGGGTCGGTTACCAAGATGAGCAAGATCAGAGTTTGAAAGAAATCGTGGGCCATGAAAGCAATTTTCTAAAATATCACCGGTTGTCAGAGAGACTGGTGCTCGCTGGCGGTAAGATCGCCGATGTGTTGTGGTAAGGGCTGTCGCGCGGCTTCTCGCGGCATGCATTGTGATCAGGCGTGGCCGTCATTTTGCTGCCCAATGGCGTTGCCTGTCAATGTAGATGGAAGTAATCATGCGTGCCGGGCAGGGGTATTGTAGGTAAGCACTAAACAGATATGTTGAAATTGGCGCTATGATAGTGTTTGCCCGCCGGTTTTGCATGGGCGTTTTTTCTTGATTGGGGACGTGCTTGACGATGAATCAGAGTAAGACTAGGCCGGATACGCCGTGTGTGGCCGTATGTTCGACGACGTTTGATGACGTGTGCCGTGGTTGCGGTCGGACGGTCGCTGAGGTGGCGGATTGGGTGTTTATGAACCAAGCCCAGAAAGATGCGGTGTGGGAACGCATTTTGGCGCAGGGTTTTCCCCGTAGAAATACTTAAAATTCCAGTCGCCGCAAGCAGTTGTGGCGCTGTTGCGAACGTCCGCAGCCTGGGGACGCGCCAATATTAATAACGGAGACCAGACAATGACAACAAAGACCAAACCAGGGCGCCGCCGTTTTATCCTCGGAGGCTTGGCCGCAGCCGGCGCGCTGGTGGTCGCTTGGGGTGTGTTGCCGCCACGCGCACGGCTCAATGGCAGCCATCCGCTGCCTTTGGAGCAGGGTGAAGTGGCGCTCAATGGCTGGATTAAAATTGCCGCCGATGGAAGTGTGACCGTCGCCATGCACAAGAGTGAAATGGGGCAGGGCATACATACCGCCCTGCAGATGTTGGTGGCGGAAGAGCTCGATGTGCCGATGGCGCAGGTGCGCACGATGGCTGCGCCCATCGATAAAATTTACGGCAATATGGCGATGCTGGCCGACGGTTTGCCATTTCACCCCGATGATGAGGGGAGCATCAAACATGTGGCGCGCTGGCTGACTTTAAAAACGGCGCGCGAACTCGGTCTGCAAGTCACGGGTGGTTCGTCGAGCGTGAAAGATGCGTGGTTGCCGCTGCGTGAAGCCGGCGCCACCGCACGCGCCATGCTGGTCGCCGCTGCCGCTAAAATTTGGGGCATCGCACCCGAGCAGTGTCACACTGCGGCCGGTATTGTCAGTGACGGTGCGGCGCGCAGCCTCAGTTACGGCCAGTTGGCCGCAGCTGCGGTAGCCAGCCAACCTGGGCGTATTGTGCTTAAACAGCCGGCGCAGTTTCGCTTGATCGGCCAAGCGCAGCCACGCACCGACAGTGCGGCCAAAGTTGATGGTAGTGCCCGTTACGGTATCGATGCTCAGCCTGAGCACTGCTTGTTCGCGGCCCTGAAATTAAGTCCGACCATCGGTGGCACGCTGCGCCGAGTCGATGCGGCAGCGGCGCTGGCATTGCCGGGTGTCACGCATGTCGTCGATTTTTCGCGCACGCTGGATGCGCGCTCGGTGGCTGGGGTAGCCGTGATTGCAAAAACTTATTGGACCGCCAAAAAAGCCTTGGCCTCTTTGGTGTTGGAGTGGGATGGCGGCGCGCACGCGCAGTTGTCGAGCGCCGCCGTATTTGCCGAACTCTCTGAGGCACTCGATAAGCAAAGTGGGTTTGCGTATTATGAGCGTGGCGATGCCGCTGCCGTCTTGGCTGGCACCGATCCGGCGCGCGTACTGCAGGCACAATATCGCGCACCGTTTTTGGCGCACGCCACCATGGAGCCGATGAATTGCACGGCCTGCCTGAAAGACGGACGACTCGATCTGTGGGTGTCGACGCAAGTGCCGAGTATTGCCGTCGATGTCGCTGCCAAGGCCGCTGGCATCGCCGCCGAGCAGGTGCATTTGCATATGAGCTTTCTTGGTGGTGGTTTCGGTCGTCGCTTGGAAATCGACATGGTGTTGCAAGCGGTAGCCTTGGCGCGCGAAACAGCCGGCTTGCCAGTCAAGCTAGTGTGGAGTCGGGAAGACGATACGACGCACGATATGTATCGCCCGGCCGCGCTGGCGCGCTTTCGCGCGGCCGTCGATGCGCAGGGTAATATTCTTGCCTACGATAATAAATCGGCTTCCGGTTCGGTGACGCAGCAAGTGTTAGCGCGCACCTTCGGCTTGCCCGGTGCCGGTCCTGACAAGACGACGGCAGAGGGTGAATTCGATATGCCGTATCAAATTGAAAACCAAAAAATTGCTCATGTGATCGTGCCTAGCGCCGTGCCCATCGGTTACTGGCGTTCGGTCGGTCATTCGCATAATGCGTTTTTTAAAGAAAGTTTCATCGATGAGTTGGCCCATCAGGCCGGCCGCACGCCGCTGGAATTTCGTCGTCGCTTACTCAGTCATCATCCGCGTCACCGCGCCGTGCTCGATGCGGCCGTGGCGAAGGCTGGCGTGGCTGCACCGGGGCGCGCCCACGGCTTGGCCTTACATCAGTCATTCGGCACTATCGTCGCGCAAGTCGCTGAAGTATCGATTCAAGACGGTGCCATTCGCGTGCATAAGGTGGTGTGCGCGGTCGATTGCGGTATCGCGGTCAACCCGAATATCATCAATCAGCAGATGGAGTCGGCCATTATTTTCGGCTTGAGCGCGGCTTTGTATGGCGAAATCACCTTGCGTGATGGTCGGGTCGAGCAGAGTAATTTTAACGACTATCCGGTATTAAGAATGAACGAAGTACCGAATATTGAGGTTATCATCATTGCCAGTGCAGAAGCACCGGAAGGGATAGGTGAGCCTGGTGTGCCGCCGATTGCTCCGGCCGTGGCCAATGCCATCTTTAATCTCAATGGCCAGCGTTTGCGCAGCTTGCCCTTGCGCTTGAGTTGAATGTTGTTGCAAAGTGTAATAAAACCGGACTTTAGAAGAGTAATTCTAAAGAATGCGATTCGAATGACTCTGACGCGAATTTTTTGAATTATTTATTCGCGCGAGGGTCAGGATGTCATGTTCCCGTTTTATACTGCGTTTCGCCAGCAGCCCTCATGCGACTTTACTTACCGATAGAAATTTATGTTGAATCTCAAAACCATGCCCGTCTATTCCAAACCGCAGCGCGCGCGCGGCTTCACGCTCATTGAAATTATGGTGGTGGTGGTGATCATGGGTATCTTGGCTGCCTTGGTGGTGCCGAAGTTAATGGGCCGTACCGACGATGCCCGCATCGTCGCGGCCAAACAGGATATTTCCACCCTCATGCAAGCCTTGAAATTGTATCGCCTCGATAATCAACGCTACCCGAGCACCGAGCAAGGCTTATCTGCCTTGATCGCGAAACCGACTTCGGGGCCGGCTGCGAATGGCTGGAAAAGCGGTGGGTATATTGATAAATTGCCGAAAGATCCATGGGGTAACGCCTATCAGTATTTGTCGCCAGGGATTAAGGGCGATGTCGATATCTTCTCGCTCGGGGCCGATGGTCAGCCCGGTGGCGTTGGCAATGATGCCGACATCGGCTCGTGGGAATTGTAAGTTAGCCGCATGAAGCAAACAGGCGTACAACGCGGCTTTACTCTGCTCGAATTATTGGTCGTGATGGTGATCGCCGGGCTCATGCTCGGTGCGGTCAGTTTCAATGCCATTCCGGGGCAGCAACAGCGTTTGGAAAACGATGCCAAACGCATCGCCTTGCTGCTGCAATTGGCGCGTGATGAAGCGATACTGCGCAATTTGCCGGTGGCGTTTGAGGCGGACCAACAAGGCTACCGTTTTTTGTTGCGCCAAGACCGCGTCTGGTCGCCATTAAAAGACGATATGCTGCGTGAACGTGAGTTTTCCTTCGCGCCGGTGAGCTTGACGATGGAGCCGATGCTGACTCAGGGGCCGCAAATTCGGGTAGTGTTCGGCCGTGAACCGGTCGATAAGCCGTTTGTGCTGAGCTTGAAGGTGCCGGAAGCTAGTGTGCGTATCATCGCCGATGGTATCGGTCATTTTTCGGTCGAATAACATGCGTATGCAGCTTTCTCATTCCCGTGGTTTTACCTTGCTCGAAGTCTTGGTCGCACTGGTCATTGTCGGCACCGCTTTGGGCGCGAGCCTGCGTGCGGTCGGCAGTTTGACGCAGAACAGCGGCGACCTGCGGGTATCGCTGATGGCGACGTGGTCGGCGGAAAATCGACTGTCGCAAATTCGCTTGGCCAATGAGTGGCCAGATGTCGGCGAGCGCAGTTTTGAATGTCCTCAGGCCGACTTGCAGCTGCAGTGCGCTGAAAAAGTGATTGCCACACCTAACCCATCATTCCGCCGGATCGAAGTGTCGGTATCCGAGACGGCGCGACCGGAGCGGCGCATCATCAAACTCACGCAGGTGGTGCCGAATGCTTTGTAAACAGCAGCGGCCGGCTTTTGAGCGTGGTTTCACCCTGATCGAGTTACTGGTCGCCATCACGATTTTGGCGATTATTGCGGTACTTGGCTGGCGCGGACTCGATAGCATCGTGCGCGCGCGCCTGAGTTTGAACGCCGAAATGGAGCAAACACGGGCAATTCAGCTCAGTTTCGCGCAGATGGAAAGTGATTGCGCACATCTGGCCGATGAAACCATGCTGCTCGGTCACAGTGTACTGACCGCCAGCGGCGACAAGCTCAGTTTGATACGCTCGGTGAACAACGAAAATGAGCCCGGCCAATTTCAAGTAGTCAATTACCGAGTGGCTGATGGAAAATTGACCCGACGCGAATTGCCACCTAGCCGGGAAATTGCGGTTATTTTAGATGAATGGCAAAGTTTTGCTGATGATACAAGTGGACAAACTGGCATCGAATTGCAAAGCAATGTACAGTCATTTGCATTGCGCACGTGGAGGCAGGGTGACAATGCCTGGCAAATCAATGGCGCGGCGCTGACCACGGCGGCATCGAAGGTGGCCAACGATGTGCTGGTACAAGCTGGTGTTACCACCAAAGTGGCGAAGTTGGCCGGTTTGGAAGTCAGTCTGCAGGTACAGGGTGCCAATGCACCGATGCGAAAAGTTTTTTTACTTGGAGCAAATTGATGAGTCGGTATGCACTTAACTGCCGGCCGCGCAGCAAGCAAAGCGGTGTCGCCATCGTCACTGCTTTGTTGTTGACCACCTTGGCCATCACGATCGTTACTAGCCTGTTTTGGCAACAGCAAGTGCAGGTGCGTTCGATTGAAAATCAGCGCATGCAATTGCAAAAAAAATGGATTATGCGCGGTGCCATCGATTGGTCGCGCTTGATTTTGCGCGAAGATGCCCGCCATTCGGGCAAGGTCGATCATCTCGGGGAGCCTTGGTCGGTCAAGCTGGAAGAAACTCGGCTCGATCAATATGTCGAAGAAGGGCGCGATGCCGACAATAGTGACGCCACCTTGTCGGGGCAAATCGTCGATGCGCAGGCTGCCTATAACCTCAATAACCTGGCCAGCGCCGGGGTGGTGAATATAGCCGAAGTTGCCGTGTTCGGGCGTTTGCTGCAAAATTTGCAATTGCCAGCCGATGGCGCAGCGGCGGCGGCACAGGCGGTGGCGGCGACGCAGTCTAAAGCCGCGGCGGTGAATACTACGGTGGCGGCCAGTGGCACGGCGCAAACTGCCACCACTACCGCGTCTGCCAGTAGTGCTGACAGCGCGAGTACTGCAGTACAATTTGTGCCGTTTGCACGGATAGAAGATTTACTGGTCGTGCCCGGCTTTAATACGGAAATGCTGGAGAAATTGCGCCCCTATGTGACCGTATTGCCACGTCGCAGCAGCTTGACTACGGTGAATTTGAACACGGCACCGGCAGAACTGTTGTCGGCCAGAATAATCGGCCTCAGTATGGGCGATGCAGCCTTGCTGCTTGCCAGTCGAGAAACGGCGTATTTCAAGGATTTTGCCGATTTTCAAAATCGTTTCTCGGAAAAGAGTAAGCAAATCACGAGTAAGGAAGTCGATGTCTGGACCAGCTATTTCGTGGTCAATGGCAAAGTCAAGATGCAGCGCTCGACGCTCGATGTCAGCGCCTTGGTGGAACGGGCCGGGGATGGCACGACGACGGTGTTGGCCGTGCGGGAAAATTAAATGACTATGCGAAAAATATCGCCGCGCGAACATTCAGTGCAATTGAGTGCTCGCGCTGCTGACAAGGGATACCAACCGATGCCGCAGTTTGGAATGAAATTATAAAATGGTCAGTACACTCTATCTCTCTTTACCTGCGCGCACTGCAGTCGATTCGCATTGGCAAGCCCAAGCCTTGCCGTATGCCTTGTATTCGGCCGAGGGGCGCTTGCTCGAGCAAGGCCACAAAACTCTGCCGCAATTGCGGCTGCTGGCTGCCAGCGCGCGCCAACTGAGCTTATTGATTGCCGCGGCCGATGTGAGTTTGTTACGGGTGCGGGTGCCGCCGATGGCTGCAGCCAAGTTTACCGCAGCCTTGCCAAATTTGGTGGAAGAACAGATTACCTGTGATCCGGCCGATGTGGTGCTGGTGGCGAGCGCCGTGAGCGGGGGCGAAGCCACCGTCGCGGTGGCCGATCGGCGCTGGTTGGAACAATTGTCCAATTTGGTCAAAGACTGGCCGGTTAAAAAAATTCTCGCCTTGCCGGCACAACTGAGCATGCTCTTGGCCGCCGGTGAGAATCGCGCGAGTGCCTTGATCGAAGTGCGCGACAGTACAGTCATGCTGAGCCTGCGTCAGGCTGCGGCCAGCGGTTTGGGCTTATGTTTGGCCGATGCCAGTCCAGAGACTGCCTTGGCAATGCTGAACATTCTGGCACCGCAGGCGCAGCTCAGTGTCGCCTTGCCAGCCACTGAGTTGGATGCCTGGAAGGCTGCCTTAGAACAGCAAAACCTGAGCCAACGCATCAGTCTGCAAAGCGATGGCTGGGCCATGCGCATCGGCGGCATTGGCGCGGCACCGCTCGATCTGATGGTCGGCATCTCAGCCAGCCATAAACCGGCGATCGACTGGGTGGGGTGGCGTTGGCCTTTGCGGCTGCTGCTGGTGCTCGCCATGGTCAATGTGGCGGCGCTCAATTTTGAGTGGTATACCCTGAAACGCGAGGCGAAAAGCCTCAGCGATGTGCTGGTGCAAACGTATAAAACCAGCTTTCCCAAGGAAACCACCATCCTCGATCCGCTCGAACAGATGCAGCAAAAAGTTAACCTGGCCAAACGTTTGTCAGGTCAATTTGCGGCCAATGATTTCGTCGTCATGACGGCGCAATTCACGCGCGTCTGGAATCGTATCATGCTCGGCAAAGCTGCCAGCATCAGCAGTGTCGATTACAAAGACCGCGGCTTGCACGTGAAAGTCAAGGCCGCCGGGCTGATTCCTATCGATCAATTGCGCGCCGCTTTAATTGAACAATCTATGAAGCTGGAGGTCGGTTCGGACGGCATTCTGCATATTTCCAAGACAGGGGCATGGTGATGCGCAAACATTTCTTCCAACAGTGGCGCCAGTTTTGGCAGCAGCGTAATGGCCGCGAACGCAGCTTGCTGATGCTGGCCGCTGGCGTGATTGCGCTGGCCTTACTGTATTTGGTGCTGCTTGATCCAGCCTTAGCGGGACGGGCCAAGCTGCAGTTGCAGATTCCACAATTGCGTCAGCACGTTGCCGAAATGTCGGCTTTGAGTGCGCAGCATACTAAGCTGGCCGCTGGCTTGTCGCAGATACTCGATCCGGTCAGCCGCGAAGTGCTGGAAAAAAGTCTGGCAGCGCGCGGTATCCAAACGCAGAATCTCAGCGTTTCCGATGACATGGTGCGTCTGCAAATTACGACGGTGGAATATGCGCAACTGATGGCATGGCTAGTGGAAATGCAAAAAACCGCCAAACTGACGGTAGAGGAGGCGCGTCTGAATGCGCTCCCCGAGAGCGGTCAGGTGAACGTGAATTTAACTCTCAAGCAGCAACGCAGCGGGACTTGAGATGAGCCGTTCGCTATCGCAAACTGTAGGATGGATCGCCGCCGCACTGCTCACCGCGCTGCTGACGGTGATCTTGTTTTTGCCGGCCAGTTGGCTTGGTGCCGCACTGGAGCAGCAGAGTGGCGGGCGCTTCAGTCTCGGTGATGTGCAGGGTTCGTTTTGGCGCGGCTCGGCGTTTATCGGGGTGGCGGCCGGTCCGACAGCGCCGGTGACGCCGCTGTTTGCCGGTCGCTTTAGCTGGAAAATTTCGCCTTTGCTGTTGCTTGGCCAAGTCGATGTGCAGTTGGAGAATGCCGACTCTTTATCGGCACCACTGCATATCAATGGTAATTTTTCGCAGTGGCAGATCTCGCCGGCAGTGCTGAGCTTACCGCCGGAGCGCCTCGAAGGTTTGGGTGCGCCCTTGAATACCATCGGCCCGACTGGCAAGCTGCATTTGTCATGGAATAATCTGAGTTTCACGCGCAGTGGTGCCTTGCTGTCGGCGCAGGGCCAGTTGCAACTGGAATTGGCAGAAATGGCTTCACGTCTGTCGCAGGTGCGGCCACTCGGCAGCTATCGCGTGGAGGTGAATCTGCAAGGTATGAATGCGGAAATGACTCTGCTCACCCTGAGCGGGCCAATGATGTTGGCCGGTGCAGGTGCCGTCAGCGGCGGACGGTTTCATTTTTCCGGCAAAGCCTGGGCTGCTGCCGGCCAGGAAGATAAGTTGGCAAATTTATTGAATTTGCTTGGACAGCGCCGTAAAGACGGCAATCAGGATGTGATCGCGTTAGATTTCAAATGACTACAACTCCATTAAATATCAAGGCAGCTATGCTCAGCAACTACTCACGCAAACCAAGGTATCCGTTATCGACGATGGCCGCAGCAGTCGTCTTGACTGCCGGGTGTTTCATCGCGGGCGCAGCGCTGGCCCAGGCGCCGGGAAAAAATTCCGCCGATCTTAATTTTGTCGGTGCCGATATCGAATCGGTGGTCAAAGCCATCGGTCATTACACCGGTACCACCTTCATCATCGATCCGCGCGTCAAAGGACAGGTGAATTTGGTGTCGGAAACGCCCTTGAGTAAAGAGCAGGCCTTCAAACTCTTGACCTCGACTTTGCGTTTGCAAGGCTATGCCGTGGTGTACGCGGACGGTTACTATAAAGTCGTGCCGGAAGCCGATGCCAAGTTACAAGCTGGCCCGACTCAAGCGGTGCAGAGCGAAAAAACCGAGTCGGTCAAAGGTGACCAGGTCGCCACCCAAATTATCCGTCTCAATTATGAATCGGCAGCGAATGTGGTGACGGTGTTGCGTCCCCTGATTTCACCGAATAACACCATCAATGCCAACCCCGGGAATAACTCCATCGTCATTACCGACTATGCTGATAACCTCAAGCGTCTCAATAAAATCATCGCCGCACTCGATGTGCCGGCGGTGGTCGATCTGGAAGTGATACCGGTGAAATACGCGATGGCCAGCGATATCGCCGCACTGGTCAGCAAGCTGACCGACTCCTCCGTCACGCCCGGCGACACTGCACGGGCGGTGTTGATGGCCGATCCGCGTACCAACTCCTTACTGTTGCGCGCGCCTTCGCAAGCACGCGCCAATTTGATCAAATCCTTGGTCGGCAAGATGGATCAGCCGACCGCTTTGCCCGGTAACGTCCATGTCGTGTATCTGAAAAATGCCGAAGCGGTCAAGTTAGCGGTGACCTTACGCTCGATTGTCACCGGCGAAATCAGTAATGCCAATACCAGCAGCGGTTTGTCGAATAGCAATATCGGCAACAATAGTAATAATAGCAGCGGCGGCAGCAATCAAAGCAGCGGTTTTTCCAATACAAATAACAATGGCGGTGCCAGCGGCGGGCTCAATAATTCGAGCAGTAGTTCGCAGAGCAGCAGCGCTGCCGGCAGCAGCAGCGGCGGCAGTGCTGCCGGCTTCATTCAAGCCGATGCCGCGACCAATACTCTGATCATCACCGCCAGCGAAGCGGTATATAAAAACTTACGCATGGTGATCGATCAGCTCGATGCGCGCCGCGCCCAAGTGTATATTGAAGCGCTGATCGTCGAAGTGACGGCCGATAAGAGCAACGAATTCGGGGTGCAATGGGCTGGCGTATCGGGCGATTCCAGTAGTAATTACCGGGTTGGTGGCGGCACTTTGTTTTCCACTGCCGGTAATAACCTCGGCACCCTCGGTGCCAGTTTGGCCAGTAGCACAGCCAGCACTGTGCTGCCTTCAAATGGTCTGTCCATAGGCGTGTTCAAACAAGTCGGTGGCAAGCTCGGTTTGGGCGCGCTCGCGCATCTGGTCGATAGCGCTGGTGGTACCAATATCTTGTCGATGCCGAATTTGTTGACGCTCGATAATGAGGAAGCCAAGATCGTGGTTGGTCAAAATGTACCTTTCGTGACTGGCCAATACACCACATCGACCTCGAGTACCAGTAATCCATTTCAAACCATAGAACGTAAAGATGTTGGTCTTAAACTGACGATACGCCCACAAATTTCCGAAGGCGGCACCGTCAAACTGGCGATTTACCAAGAGAGTTCGGCAGTCCTCGATAGCAGTACCACCAGTCCCAATGGCCCTAGCACGACGCAGCGCTCGATCACGACCAATGTGTTGGTCGAAGATGGCAGCATCCTTGCGCTCGGTGGTTTGATCCAAGATACCGTCAACGACGCGGTAGAAAAAGTTCCGGTGCTCGGCGATATTCCATTTCTCGGTAATTTGTTTAAATACCAAACGGCGAAGCGCAATAAAACCAATTTGATGGTGTTCTTGCGCCCGACCATTGTCCGCAGTGCCGATCAAAGCACCGATGTCTCAGTTAATCGTTACGATTACATGCGTGCGCAGATGATGCCAGCCAGCGGCGGGAATGCCGGTTTGCTGCCGGAAATGAAGAAAGGTGAACTGATGAGCCCGTCGATGACTTTGCCACAGACGCCGTCTTCGCCAGCAGGAAGTAAATAAGCCATGCTCGAACATCGCTTATTGCCCTATGGGTTTGCGCGGGATTTTTTAATCTTGGCCAGTCGCGACAGCACGGCTGTGCACGCGCCGGTAGAGTTGTCGGTATCGGAAAAAACTTCGGCCGCGGCGATTGCTGAAGTCGGTCGTAAATTCGGTAAGGTCAAACTGACGCTGTTGGCGCCGGAATTGCTCAATGATTTGATTGCCAAGGCGTATGCCGGCTCGGGTGGCGATGCGGCCGATGTGGTTGGTGAAGTCGAATCTGATCTCGACTTGGCCAAGCTGATGCTCGACATGCCGGCGATTGAAGATTTGCTGGAATCGGCCGACGATGCGCCGGTAATCCGTATGATCAATGCCTTGCTCACGCAAGCTTTGCGCGATGGTGCCTCGGATATTCATATCGAACCGTTCGAGCAAATTTCGGTGGTGCGCTTTCGCGTCGATGGCTCCTTGCGTGATGTAGTCAGGCCGCGCAAGGCCATCCATGCCTCGCTGATTTCGCGGATTAAAATCATGGCGCAGCTCGATATCGCCGAAAAACGCTTGCCGCAAGATGGACGCATTACCTTGCGCATCGGCGGCAAACCGGTCGATGTGCGGGTTTCGACGTTACCGACCGGACATGGCGAACGGGCGGTCTTACGTTTGCTCGACAAAGAAGCCGGTCGTTTGGATTTGAGTAATTTGGGGATGAGCCCGGAAGTCTTGCAAGATTTCGATAAGTTGATCGCTCAGCCGCACGGCATCGTGCTCGTCACCGGTCCTACCGGTTCGGGTAAGACCACCACGCTGTATGCCGCGCTTTCGCGCGTCAATGCCGGTACCACCAATATTCTGACGGTGGAAGATCCGATTGAATACGAATTGGCCGGCGTCGGTCAAACTCAGGTCAATGCGCGTATCGACATGACGTTTGCCAAGGCTTTGCGCGCTATTTTGCGGCAAGATCCCGATGTCATCATGATCGGCGAAATTCGCGATCTCGAAACCGCGCAAATTGCCGTACAAGCTTCGCTGACCGGCCATCTGGTGTTGGCCACTTTGCACACCAATGATGCGGCGGCGGCGGTCACGCGCTTGCTTGATATGGGGATAGAGCCGTTCCTGCTGTCTTCCTCCTTGTTGGGTGTGGTAGCGCAGCGCTTGGTGCGGAAATTATGTAGCCATTGTCGCCGCGAAGAAGGCGGGCGCTGGCATGCAGTCGGTTGCGATCACTGCGGCCATACCGGTTATCAAGGCCGGCTCGGCGTTTACGAATTACTGCAAACCACCGACGATATTCGCGCGCAAATCCATCATCGTGCTTCGGAAGCAGAAATTCGATTGGCCGCCCAGGCTGACGGCATGAAAACCATGCGCGAAGATGGTGATCGCTGGCTGCGCAGTGGCATCACGACGCAAGAAGAATTATTGCGTGTAACTAAGGAATAAGCACCGTGCCGGCATTTCGATATGAAGCAATAGACAAGGCGGGAAGCACGAGTAAAGGCGTGCTCAACGCCGACAGTGCCCGCGCGGCGCGCAGTGAGTTGCGCGCGCAGGGCTTGCTGCCGGTGACGGTGGAAGCGATTCACCAGCACTCGGCCGCCGGCGAAGAAAAGAAGCGTGCCTTCTTTGCCGAACGCTTGTCGACGGTCGAACTGGCTTTATTCACGCGTCAACTCGCCAGTTTGCTCGAAGCCGGCTTGCCGCTCGAGCAGTCGCTGTCGGCCCTGCTCGATCAATCGGAGCGTACTTTCATTCGCGACATCATCGCCTCGATACGTTCGGAAGTGATGGCCGGGGCGGCCTTGTCCGATGCGCTCAAACAACATCCGCATGATTTTGCCGATATCTACTGCGCGCTGGTGGCGTCCGGTGAGCAGATCGGTCACTTGGCACGGGTCTTGTCGCGCTTGGCCGATTACATAGAACGACGCAATGCGCTGGTCCAGAAAGTGAAATTGGCCTTCACCTATCCAGCCATTGTGACCGTGGTCGCGTTTGCCATTGTGATTTTTTTGCTCACCTATGTGGTGCCGCAAATTGTTTCTGTGTTTGCCAATACCAAGCAAAAATTACCATTCCTGACCGTGATGATGCTGGCGATTTCAGATTTCGTGCGTGTCTGGGGTTGGCTGGTGGGCTTGCTGTTGATTGCCGCATTCACGCTCTGGCGCGTGGCCTTGCGTAATCCCGAACTGAAGTTGGCATGGCACACTTGGTTGTTGACGGCACCGGTATACGGTAAATTTGAGCGCAGTCTCAATACCGCCAGATTTGCCAGCACCTTGGCCATTACTACCGGTTCGGGCGTGCCGATCTTGCAGGCACTGCAGACCAGTCGTGAAACTTTGTCCAATGTTGCCATGCGCGCTCAGGTCGAAGAAGCTACCGCCAGCGTGCGCGAAGGGGTCGGGCTGGCGCGCGCCTTGTCGGCGCATAAACATTTTCCGCCGATGTTGATACACATGATACGTGCCGGTGAAGTGACCGGCGAATTGCCAGCCATGTTGGAACGCGCCTCAAATGCTCAAGAGCAAGATCTCGAACGCCGCGCTTTGACGATAGCCGGTTTGCTTGAGCCGGTCTTGATTCTGGCCATGGGCGGCGTGGTATTGCTAATCGTGCTGGCCGTATTGATGCCTATTATCGAAATTAATCAGCTGGTTCGCTGATAAGGAATGAAATCTGATGAAGCGTTTGCCCCTGTTGTGTAGTTTTCTAGCCTTTGTTTTATTGTGCGCCACGCTCAGTTTCTGGGTCTTGCGCGTGCTGACCCCGGCAGTCCGTGGTGTCGCCGCACCGACGGTACAAAATAGTCTGGAGCCCGGCACTGGCGACTGGGCCGGCTTGTTCGGTGCCGGTCCACAGGCGCTGGCCGCTGCGAGTAATTACCAGTTGCAAGGCGTGATTATTGCGGGTAATCCAGCTGAAAGCTTGGCGATTGTCAGTGCTAATGGCAAGCCGGCGCAAACCTTGGCAATCAAGCGGGAATTTGCGCCCGGCATCAGTTTGCAGGAAGTGCGTGCCCAATACATCATGATCGCCGACGGTGCTGCGCTGCAGCGGGTTGAATTGCCGCAAGCGGCTGCCAACCCCAGTCACGGTGCCGAGCCCTTCATCGCGCCGCTGCCGGCTGCCGAGGTGCGCGGCGGTGCAGTCAGTAGCTATCCGGCGCATCGCAATCAAATGCCAGCGCCACAGCCACAGAATGTTCCGGCGCTCGGTGCCGGCTTTCCCAGTGCCGGTTTACCGCCGGTGAGTTCGGAAACTCGATGAGTGCGGCCCGCGCTTTTTTGCCAGCGCTGGTCGCGCAAGCCTTGGCGGCGGCCGACCCGAGTTGGCAAGCGGCTTTACAGGCCGGTTTGCAGGCCATGCATGCCGCTGACCCCGACTATTTGCCGGCTTTGGTCGCGCACGATTTTCTGCCGAGCGAAGGGCGTTTATTCGCGGCCTTTACGCAGCCGCTGGCAGCGGTACGGCATATTCTCGTCGGCGAAGGACCTTATCCACGCGCCGCCAGCGCCACTGGCGTGTGCTTTATGGATGGCGCAGTCAGCCATTTGTGGGCTGCCGATGGCAGTGGTTTGGCCAAGCCGGTCAATCGTGCCACCTCCTTACGTAATTTCATGAAAATGTTGCTGGTGGCCGATGGCTTGCTCGCGCCAGATTGCACCACAGCATCGGCGATGGCCGCGCTCGGTGATGAAATTGGCGGTTTGATACAAACTTTGCCGCAATTGCAGCAAAACTTGCATGCGCAGGGATTTTTATTGCTCAATGCCAGCTTGGTGTTTCGTGACCATGTCGCGCCTGCGAAAGATGGCAAGGCCTGGCAGCCTTTATTGCGTTGCGTATTCGACGCACTTATCGCGCATCACGCGCATGCCGGCTTGGCTTTGCCGGTGTTGGTTTTGTGGGGCAAAATTGCCGAACAATTGACTCTGATTAAAGAAGTCGCAGCTTTTCCGCAAGTGCGCTCTGAGCATCCGTATAATTTGAGTTTCATAAAAAATCAAGAAATGCAGAATTTTTTCCGCCCCATGCAATTGTTGAAAATTGCCGCAAAGAAAAATTATGTTACAAATAACCAGCTTTTGATGGCTTAGTCTGACGCTTTGTAGAATAATCGCACAATGAGAATTGTGTAATTTAGCCGGACCTGAGGCCGTATGATGAGCTTATGTTAAAAAAAATCGAAATTTCGCAATTGAGAACTGGCATGTATGTTCAAGAGCTGTGCGGTTCTTGGATCGATACGCCATTTTGGAAAAAATCGTTCGTGCTGACGGAAGCGAACGAATTGATGGAAATTCAAAAATCAAAGATACGCCAGGCATGGATAGATACCAGTAAAGGCCTCGATGTCTATCAGGCACCGACCCCGGCCGCTGTCGTGATGCCGGAACCGCCGGCGGAAGCACCTAAGGTGGCCGCGCCACGTACCGTTGCGCCAGTATCGATGGATGAAGAGCTCGGGCGTGCCTCGATGATCGTTTCGAAAACGAAAGATGCGGTGTGCTCGATGTTCAGCGAAGCGCGTATGGGTAAAGCGGTCGATGTCGGTAATGCGCAAGAAATGGTGGAAGAGATTGCCGATTCTGTGATGCGCAATCCCGGTGCATTGATCGGCTTGGCGCGCTTGAAAACCAAAGACGATTACACCTACATGCACTCGATCGCGGTGTGCGCGCTCATGGTCGCCTTATCCAAGCAATTAGGATTGAGCGAAGTCGCTGTGCGCGAAGCTGGCTTAGCCGGCTTGCTGCATGATATAGGCAAGATGATGGTGTCGGACGATATCCTCAATAAACCGGGTAAGTTGACCGATGCCGAATTCACCTCGGTCAAAGAACATCCGGCGGCTGGCCATAAAATGCTGCTCGAAGCGCAGGGTGTGAGCGAGGCGGCGCTCGATGTCTGTTTGCATCATCACGAAAAAATGGATGGCAGTGGCTACCCGGAAGGATTGCGCGGCGAGCAAATCAGTCTGCTCGCGCGCATGGGTGCCGTCTGTGATGTCTACGATGCCATCACTTCCAACCGCCCGTACAAACAAGGCTGGTGTCCGGCTGAATCGCTGCGCAAAATGGCCGAATGGAGTAAAGGCCATTTCGATGAAAAAGTCTTCCAAGCTTTTGTCAAAAGCATAGGTATTTACCCGGTTGGCACCTTGGTGCGGCTGGAATCGGGACGCTTAGGTGTCGTGGTCGAACAACAGATCGGCAAATCCTTGTTGGCACCGAAGGTGAGGGTGTTTTTCTCCATCAAATCGATGGGCTACATCGTTCCCGAACTGCTGGATTTGGCTGGTCCCGGCTTGCAAGATAAAATCGCCAATCGCGAAGATGCGGTGAAATGGGGTCTCAAAGATATCGACCGCTACTGGCTCGGCGACGCCGTGCCAGCTTGAGTGGCTGGTAAAGCCGCTCGGTGACCATGTTGCCGAGCGTTTTTTTTAGCGTTGCGGTTCGATGATGACTTTGCCGGTGACCTTGCGGGCAGCGATGTCATTGAGTGCTTGCGCGGTTTCGTGCAAAGCATAGCGACCGGAAATATGCGGCCGGATTTTTCCTTCCGCCAGCCAGCCCAGCATCTGCTGCATGGCTGCCAGGTTGGCTTTGGGCTCGCGACGTGCAAATTCACCCCAGAACACGCCGACCAGCGAAGCGCCTTTGAGCAGGCATAAATTGAGCGGCAACTTAGGAATTTCGCCATTGGCAAACCCTACCACCAAATAGCGGCCGCGCCAGGCAATCGAACGGAAGGCCGGTTCGGCGTAGATGCCGCCGACCGGATCGTAAATCACATCGGGGCCTTTGCCGTCGGTGGCCGCTTTGATCGCTTCACGTAAATCTTCGCGACTGTAATTAATCGTCACATCGGCACCATGTTCGCGGCACACGGCCAGTTTTTCATCGCTGGAAGCCGCAGCAATCACGCGTGCGCCGATGGCTTTAGCAATTTCAATCGCGGCCAAGCCGACCCCGCCAGCTGCACCCAAGACCAAAATTGTTTCTCCCGCCTTGAGTTGGGCGCGGTCGATCACGCCATGATGTGAAGTGCCGTAGGTCAGGGTGATGGCCGCGGCGGTAGGGAAATCGAGCGCCGCCGGCATAGGCATGACGGCATTGGCTGGTGCCAGCACTTGCTGAGCAAAGGCGCCGTGGCCGATGAAGGCGATCACGCGGTCGCCGACCTTAGGATAGCTGACGCCAGCACCGACGGCATACACCACGCCGGCCAGTTCACTGCCGGGGGTGAAGGGCAGTTCCGGCTTGAACTGATACTTGTTTTCAATGATCAAGACATCGGGAAAATTGACGCCGGCTGCCTCGACCTTGATCGCGACTTGTCCGGCTGCCGGCAGCAGATCGCTTAATTCTTCGACTACCAAGGTATCGGGCGGACCCCAAGTTTTGCAAACGACAGCTTTCATAGTTTATCTCCGTGGTTTAAAAAAATAGTACGACCGTTTAATTTTTGTTTATTTTTCGATTATGCCGCAAAAAAATGCTGACGGTGGAAATTTGTTTTTCCGCATCGGGTAGAATGGCACGATGAAAATCCTAATTAGTAATGATGATGGTTACTTGGCGCCCGGCATCGTTGCTTTGGCGGCGGCGTTGGCGCGTTTCGCCGAGGTAACAGTGGTCGCGCCAGACAGTAATCGCTCCGGCACCTCGAATGCGCTCACGCTCGACCGACCGCTGTCGGTGCAGCGTGCCGATAACGGTTTTTACTTTGTTAACGGTACGCCCACCGATTGCGTGCATGTGGCGTTGACGGCGTTGCTCAGCGAGCCACCCGACTTAATCGTCTCTGGTATTAATCAGGGGCAAAATATGGGTGACGATACCCTGTATTCGGGTACCGTGGCGGCTGCCACCGAAGGCTTTTTATTTGGCATTCCGGCCATCGCTATTTCTCAGGTTGATAAGGCTTGGGCACATCTCGATGCTGCCGCCGAATATGCCAGCCAATTAGTGCGCAATGGCTTTCCGGCCTTGCCGCAGCCGTATTTGCTTAACGTAAATATTCCGAATTTACCGCTGTCCCAGATCGCTGGCTTGCGTGTCACCCGCCTCGGGAAACGGCATGCCTCAGAACCAGTGATTGCGATGCGCGACCCACATGGGCGTGAAATTTACTGGATAGGGCCACCGGGTGCGGTACGCGATGGCGGTCCTGGCACCGATTTTCATGCTACCGCCGCCGGCTATGTGTCGCTGACGCCCTTGCAGATCGATTTGACGAATACCCGCCAACTGGACATGCTTGTCATGAATTTGGCATGATCACGAAGGAGAAACGGTTTCCTCTGACCTTATCCGCCTTGGGTGGTCAAAACAAGGATTCCAGTGCGCATTCAGGCACGCGCAGCGCTTCGACGCAAACGGCGATGCAGAACGTGCATCAGAGTGCCGTCAATAAGCTCGCTTCGCAAACGGCTGCCGTGTCTGGCGCGAGTGCCCCGGCAATGGTTTCGGATGCCGTGCGACGTGCCATGGTGCAGCGTGTGGCGCAGCAGGGCGTTAAAGATACGACGGTGTTGGCCGCCTTGCAGGCGATACCGCGGCATATGTTTTTAGAACCGGCCTTGAGCAGTCAAGCCTATATCGATGCCTCGCTGCCGATCGGGCATCACCAAACTATTTCACAGCCGTATATCGTCGCGCGCATGATAGAAATTATGCGTAACGGCAAATCACTCGAGCGGGTCTTGGAAATCGGCACAGGATGCGGTTATCAGGCTGCCGTGCTCGCGCTGGTGGCGGTCGATGTGTATTCGATCGAGCGTATCAAAGCCTTGCACGAATTGGCCAAACATAATCTGCGGCCGCTCAGAATCGCCAATCTCCGTCTGCATTACGGCGATGGCATGCTGGGATTGCCTCAGGTAGCCCCATTTGACGGTATCATACTGGCGGCGGCCGGCATGGAGGTGCCGCCGGCCTTGCTGATGCAACTGAAAGTGGGGGGGCGGCTGATTGCGCCGGTCGGTGGTCGCGATCAGGTCTTGCAACTGATTGAGCGGCTGACGCTTAATGATTGGCAGAGTTCGGTGGTGGAGCATTGCCATTTTGTGCCTTTGCGCGCAGGCGTCGTTTGAGTGCGCGGCCTGATTTTGCCGAAACCCAAGAATTCACGGATAAATTTGTAATGAGAATGAAAAAACTGAAGTATGTCGCTTTTCCTTTGTGGCCAACAGCCATGCTCTTGGTGCTCGGTGCCTGTACCACGCCGACCCATCGGGCCCCGGTAGTGGAGCGCGGTGCACCCGCACCCGGGAACGCGTCGGATGTTGCGCCGCCACCTAAGTTGCTACTCAAGACGCCGGAAAACACGCGCGGTTCTTACGTTGTCAAGCGCGGCGATACCTTGTATCGGATTGCCTTGGAGCACGGTCAAAGTTATAACGATCTGGTCGTCTGGAATAATCTGAGTAATCCGAACGACATCAAGGTCGATCAAGTCTTACGTGTCACTCCAGCCGAGGCGGGCAGCAGTGCCGTACAAACCACGGGTATCAATAATTCAGTACTCGAAGTGAAACCTTTGGGTGCGGCAACACAGAATAAATCTTCACCATTAGGCAACAAGCGCCCGTATTCCGATGCCAATTTGGCTGAGTTGCAAAAATCGGAATCGTCGGCTGCTGCGCCACTGGCAAAGCTCGATCCAATTATTCCGGCAAAGGCCAGTGATAAGCCTGCCGATGTCGATGCAATCGAGTGGATCTGGCCGGTCGAGGGGAAATTATTGGCTGGCTTTGATGACGCTAAAAATAAAGGTCTCGATATCAGCGGCAAGATGGGGCAAGACGTGAATGCCGCAGCCGCTGGCAAAGTGATGTACGCCGGCAGCGGTATCCGCGGTTATGGCAATCTGGTGATTGTGAAACATAGCAGCAGTTTGTTGTCTGCTTACGCACATAACAAGACGATTTTAGTGAAAGAAGGGCAGGCGATCAGCAAGGGGCAAAAAATTGCTGAGATGGGGAATTCTGATAGTGATGTTATAAAGCTACATTTTGAAATACGTTTACAAGGTAAGCCGGTAGATCCGGTAAAATACTTACCAACACGCTAATTATCTAAAAGTTAATATAGTGCGTGGACTGGGTGGAATAGTTGGTGATGTCAGTTGGTGTGTTCGGTCGTTTTTTGTGAGCCATAGCTCGCTTGTGTTCAGACGCAAACGCGCTTTCCAAATGCAGTTTCCTCAGAGCACAAAACTATGCAAAAAAACAGCGCTGGTAAGCTGACAGCACGCGCGGCACCACCGGTCGACCAGGCCCTGTCGGCCGATGGGTTTGATGAGCCGCTTGAGCGTGATCCGGAGGCAGTGTTAGAGCTCGGCCAGGAAGCCGAGCGAGAGACGGGCGATGAGCCGGCCAGTCTCGTTGTTGCCCCTATTGATGAATTGAAGACGGTGTTGGCGGCGGAACTTTCTACCGACACCACACAATATTATTTGAATCAGATAGGGACGCGTCCGCTATTTGATTTAAAGCAAGAGTTGCACTACGCCACGCTAGCCAAGCAGGGTGATTTTGCGGCCCGGCAGAAAATGATAGAACATAATCTGCGACTGGTGGTGTCGATTGCCAAGCACTATATCAATCGCGGTCTGGCCCTGCTCGATATGATCGAAGAGGGTAATCTCGGACTCATGCATGCGATTGATAAATTCGAGCCCGAACGCGGCTTTCGTTTTTCCACTTATGCCACTTGGTGGATACGCCAGAGCATCGAGCGTGCCATCATGAATCAAGCGCGCACGATACGCTTGCCGGTGCACATGGTGCGTGAATTGAATCAAATTCTACGCGCTAAATACCATCTTGAATCGCAACGGCGCGATGGCCGTGATGCCAGAATGGAAGATATTGCCTTGTTGGTCGATCGCCCAGTTGACGAGGTGCAAGATATCCTGGCTTTATCTGAACATGCCAGCTCACTCGATACGCCGCTCGATAATGACCCGCAATCGAGTTTGATGGATTTATTGCCCGGTGACGCAGACGATGGCCCTGATGTGCGCGCCGAACATCTGGAAATGACCGCCCTCATGCGCGATTGGTTGGCGCGCTTGCCGGATAAACAAAGAATCGTGATTATCCGTCGTTTCGGTCTCGATAATGACGATCCGGCTACGCTCGAAGCCTTGGCCGATGAGATGGGTATTACGCGCGAACGGGTGCGTCAAATCCAGCAAGAAGCCTTGATTAAACTTAAGCGTAGCTTTGTTTCGCGTGGTGTCGGACGCGACGCCTTGATTTAATCTGTCTTAATCCGCTCGCGCTACCGAATTGTCGTGGCCGATCGCCGCTTTCTGCCGCTTTCTCTTTTATAATCGCGTCTTTGAATCGTCTTTGAGAAGGCGCGACCGAAGTTGGCGCCGATATTCCCATGAATAAAATAGAAATACGCTCTTTCGATATGGACGCGCGCGGCGTTGGTCATATTCAAAATGAAGATGGCAGTCAAGGTAAGGTGGTGTTTGTTGAGGGTGCTCTGCCTGGTGAATTGGTCGGGTTTAATTCCTACAAGAAAAAGAATAGTTGGGAAGTCGCGACGCTCGGCACCATCCATCGGCAATCTTCGCAGCGCATCGTGCCTAAGTGTGAATTTTTCGGTGTCTGCGGCGGCTGTTCCATGCAGCATGTGGAGCCCGATGCGCAGGTGGCGATGAAGCAACGCATTCTGGAAGATAATTTGTGGCATATCAGTAAAGTCAAAGCGCGCAATATGATGCGCCCTATCTATGGTCCGACTTGGGGTTATCGTTATCGGGCCCGCCTGTCGGTGCGGCATGTGATCAAGAAAGGGACGGTGCTGGTCGGCTTTCATGAAAAAAAATCGCGCTATGTGGCGAATATGGAAAGCTGCGCCATCTTGCCGGCCCATGTCTCTGCCATGCTCATGCCCTTGCGCGCCTTAGTTGCCTCGCTATCCATCGTCGCGCAATTGCCGCAGATTGAGTTGGCCATCGGCGAGGGGCTTACTGCCTTGGTGTTACGTATCTTGGCAGCACTGACGGCCGATGATGAAACGAAGCTCAAAGCATTTGCTGATAAGCATAATGTGCAATGGTGGTTGCAGCCCGATGGCAATCAAGCGGCCTTGCCCTATTATCCGGCGCAGAGTGACTTGCATTATTTGTTGCCTGAATTTGGCATCAAGATGCCGTTCAAGCCGACTGATTTTACTCAAGTGAATCACCAGATCAACCGCGTCTTGGTGGTCAAGGCACTGCGTTTGCTCGATGTGCAAAAAACCGATCGCGTCGCCGATTTATTTTGCGGCCTCGGGAATTTCACTTTGCCGATCGCCACGCTGGCGCGCGAAGTCGTTGGCATCGAAGGCAGTGATGCGCTCACCGAGCGCGCGCTCGACAATGCGCGACACAATGGTTTGCAAGAAAAAACACGTTTCAGTACGCGCAATCTGTTCGATATCACGGCGGCCGATTTGCTTGCGCTGGGAAAATTTGATCGCTTCCTGATCGATCCGCCGCGTGATGGCGCTATGGCATTGTGCCAAGCCTTGGCCGATTTGAAGACCCTCGCACCAGCCTTCCGGCCGCGCCGTTTGGTCTACGTTTCCTGTAGTCCGGGAACCTTGGCGCGCGATGCCGGCATTTTGGTCCATGCTGCCGGCTACCGCCTCAGTCATGCCGGCGTCATCAATATGTTTCCGCATACCTCGCATGTCGAGTCGATGGCGGTGTTTGATTTGCTGCCCGACTGATAACGGCATTTCGATGGTGCTGATCAGCTGCGAGCAGTTAATCAGCGTTTCCCTTACTTCCGGGACATGTTATTGGCGGTGTTTCATGCTAAAATCTAGGGTTAGATGAATTCTTGAGTTTTTGTCTTAACCCTTTCTTTTTATTGGAGTTTTCTGATGGCTATCGAACGTACATTGTCTATTATCAAACCTGACGCAGTTGCAAAAAACGTCATTGGTCAAATCATCAGCCGCTTTGAAACAGCTGGTTTGAAAGTTGTTGCTGCTCGCCTGACACAATTGTCGCGCGCTGAAGCCGAAGGTTTTTACGCTGTTCACGCAGCGCGTCCATTCTTCAAAGATTTGGTCGACTTCATGATCTCCGGTCCAGTTTTCGTGCAAGCGCTCGAAGGCGAAGGCGCGATTTTGAAAAATCGTGATCTGATGGGTGCGACCGATCCTAAGAAGGCAGAAGCCGGCACAATCCGCGCTGATTTCGCTGAATCGATCGATGCTAATGCCGTCCATGGTTCGGATGCAGTAGAAACAGCGGCTGTTGAAATTGCTTATTTCTTCCCAGCACTGAACGTATACTCGCGTTAATTGGTCAGACGGTCGGTGTTCATTTGCCGACAATGAATGGTAGTTGAAGTAAATAATCATCCCCCTGACGCAGGCTTGCGAAGGGGGGTGTAAGAAAGAAACACATGACGGCACTCATAAATTTATTGGATCTAGATCCTGCGCAACTCGTTGCTTATTGTGGCGAATTGGGTGAGAAGCCGTTTCGTGCCAAGCAATTGCAACGCTGGATACATCAATTCGGCGCGAGTCGCTTTGACGAGATGACTGATCTCGCCAAGTCTTTGCGCGAAAAACTCTCCGGTCGGGCTGAAATTGTCGCGCCCGCCATTGTCAGTGATCACACTTCCCTTGATGGCACCCGCAAATGGCTGGTCGATGTCGGTCAGGGGAATGCGGTCGAAACGGTCTTCATTCCTGAAGAAAATCGTGGCACCCTGTGCATCTCTACGCAGGCCGGCTGCGCCGTGAATTGCCGTTTTTGTTCTACCGGCAAACAAGGGTTTAATCGCAATCTGACTGTTGCTGAAATTATTGGTCAATTGTGGATGGCAGAATTCGAATTGCGTCGTACTAAAGGCATTGTGCCTGGTCCTAAGGGTGAGCGGCAGATCACGAATGTGGTCATGATGGGCATGGGTGAACCCTTGCTCAATTTTGCCCCGACGGTGACCGCGCTGCGCCTGATGCTCGATGATAACGCTTATGGCTTGTCGCGCCGTCGCGTCACCCTCTCGACCAGCGGAGTGGTGCCGATGATGGATAAGTTGTCGCAAGAATGTCCGGTCGCCTTGGCGGTGTCCTTGCATGCTTCCAATGATGCCTTGCGCGATAGTTTGATACCCTTGAATAAAAAGCATCCGCTGCAAGATTTGATGGCCGCCTGCAAGCGCTATCTCGAATTTGCGCCGCGCGACTTTATTACCTTTGAATATTGCATGCTCGATGGCGTCAATGACAGCGATGAGCATGCGCGTGAATTGATTGCCTTGGTGAAAACGGTGCCGTGCAAATTCAATCTGATCCCCTTTAATCCGTTTCCGGAATCAGGTTTGAAGCGTTCTGACAATCCGCGCATCAAAGCCTTTGCCAAAGTCTTGATGGACGCCGGTATCATCACCACCACGCGTAAAACGCGCGGCGACGATATTGATGCGGCCTGTGGTCAGTTGGCCGGCGAAGTCAAGGATCGTACGCGGGTACAGGAAAGAATGCAGAAAATGGCCGAATATCAAAAGAAATTCGGTGAAAATTTCGGCAAAATTGTGGAGATTACTCAGTGAAAATTTTCGGCTCGGACTGGCGTTTTGAAAGAGCTTTGCTCATTTCCTTGATGTTGGTGCTGGCTGGTTGTGTGAATCGTGGTCTCGATGCGCCGCATGAAACCCCGAATGCCTCAATCGAAAAGCAAGACGTACAAAGGCGTGCGGCGATTCGGATTCAATTGGCAGTCGGTTATTATCAGCAAGGTCAGAATAAAGTTGCCTTGGAAGAAATTCGCCAAGCTTTGCTGATCTCGCCCGATTTGCTCGACGCCTATGCGATCCGCGCCCTGATCTTCATGGAAATGGGTGAAAAGAAGCTGGCTGAAGAAAATTTCTTGTATGCAATGAAGTTGGCCCCCAATGATCTTGAAATCGCCAATAATTATGGCTGGTTTTTGTGTCAGAATGACAGGGAAAAACAAGGCTTGGTTTTGCTGGAGCGAGCTTTGCACGACAGTGCTTATCCTACTCCGGCCAAGGCTTACAATAATGCCGGTTTATGCAGTCTGCGCATCAAAGATGCGCGTGCTGCTGAAGCGTATTTCATGCAGGGGTTCAGGATCGACCCCTCGAACCCCGGCCTCAATGCCAACTTGGCCAGGGTTTTTTTTGATCGCGGTGATTTTTCGCAGGCGCGTTTTTATATCAACCGCGTGCTTAAGCTCGATGTCATGACGGTTGATGTCTTGTGGTTGGCGATCAGAATTGAGAAAAAACTCGGTGATGAGGCGATCATCAATAGCTTGATTACGCAGTTGCGTCGTCGCTTCCCTAATTCCCGTGAATTCGGTTTATTGCAAAGAGGATCTTTTGATGAGTGAGGTAGGCGTAAATACTCCATCTGAGTCGCAGTTGCCAGACAGTGATGGTACTGCGGTCAACCCAGCGGCAGTGGCCGCTTCGGCTGGTGCTATGCTGCTGGCGGCGCGTGTCGCTGGCGCTTGGACAGTCGAGCAAGTGGCAGATCAATTGAAGCTCTCGCCGCGGCAAATTATCGCGATTGAAACGAATGATTTTCCGCTTTTGCCGAATATGGTGATCGTGCGTGGCTTCATGCGTTCTTACGCTAAGCTGCTGAAAATCGATGCCGCACCAGTAATTGCCCTGCTGCCAGCTGAAAGCAGTAGCGGTGCTTTTGTAACTGATTTGCGGCCGACTTTGGCTACCCCCTTTATGGAATCGCGTTCGCCTTTTCTGGGTCGCTCAGATGCCACGAATCGGCGCTATTTGTATGGTGCAGCGATGTTGGCGGCGGCCGTGCTGGTATTTTTACTGGCTCAAAAGCTTGAGCAATCGGGGTACTTTCAGCGCTGGCTGACGCCGAGCGAAACCGCGGCGTCGGTTGCTGTAGAGGAAGGCAGTGCGCCGCATGAAAATAGTGTGGCTGCCAGCGAGACGGCACCAAGCACACCGGGTATGGGGCTCAATGTGCCCTTGGCTTCCTCGTTGCCAGCGGCGCAGACTAACCCGTCCTCGACGGTTGCAGCGCCGACCCCGGCATCGGCCCCAGCCGCGGTCAGCGCGACAGTCGCCGCACCTGCTCCGGTGTTGCCGGCTGCGCCGGTCTCGGCAGTGCAGGCTGCGCCAAGCTCGAATGCAGCGCTGGCTGGTGTTGTCGCCACGGCGCAGCAAAAAAATCAGTTGCGCTTAAAATTTCGGCAAGATTCTTGGGTTCAGGTAAAAAAAGAATCGGGTCAGATTTTGACCTCGCATTTGGCTAAAGCCGGTACCGAAGAATTTTTTGATTTGCGCGAACCCGTGCAGTTACGCTTGGGGAATGCCAGTGGCGTTGATGCGTGGTTGCGCGGGAGTGTGTTGGAAATGACACCTCCTGTTGGCGTCAATACGGTCAATCTGAGTCTGAAATAAGTGTGAAAAGTGTAAAATGAGTATGCAAGATTTTTTAACTGAAATAGGATCTGGCCCGGCACCGCGCCGAGTGCGTCGCGCTGCCACAGTCAGCTATGGTGAGCGCCACGTCATTATCGGTGGCTCGGCCCCGGTCGTGGTGCAATCGATGACCAATACCGATACCGCCGATGTCATCGGCAGTGCGATCCAGATCAAGGAACTCGCACGCGCCGGCTCGGAACTCGTGCGCATCACGGTCAATAACGCCGAGGCGGCCGCGGCGGTGCCGGAAATTCGCGCGCAGCTCGATAAAATGGGCGTCGATGTGCCGCTGATCGGTGACTTCCATTACAACGGCCATACGCTGCTGAGCGATTTTCCAGACTGCGCACAAGCTTTGTCGAAGTACCGTATCAATCCTGGTAATGTCGGGCAAGGTGCCAAGCGCGATACTCAATTCGCACAAATGATAGAGATCGCTTGTCGCTACGATAAGCCGGTACGGATCGGTGTCAATTGGGGTAGTCTCGACCAGGCTTTGTTGGCGCGTATTATGGATGAAAATGCGCAGCGTTCGACGCCATGGCGGGTACAAGCGGTGATGTATCAAGCGTTGATCACCTCAGCCATCGAGAATGCGCAGCGTGCCGAAGAGTTGGGTCTCGGTGCCGATAAAATTATTTTGTCTTGCAAGGTGTCGGGCGTGCAGGATCTCATCGCGGTGTACCGTGAGTTAGCGGCGCGTTGTGACTATCCCTTGCATCTCGGTTTGACTGAAGCCGGCATGGGGAGTAAGGGCATCGTCGCCTCAACAGCGGCCTTGGCGATTTTGATGCAAGAAGGGATCGCCGATACCATTCGTGTTTCGCTCACCCCCGAGCCCGGTGGCGATCGCTGCCGCGAAGTGATCGTGGCACAAGAAATTTTGCAAACCATGGGCTTGCGTAAGTTCACTCCTATGGTGATTGCTTGTCCTGGTTGTGGTCGCACCACCTCGACGGTGTTTCAAGAATTGGCCGACGATATACAAACTTTCTTGCGCGAGCAAATGCCACTGTGGAAGAAGCGTTATCCCGGTGTCGAAGAAATGAATGTCGCCGTCATGGGTTGCATCGTCAATGGCCCGGGCGAATCCAAACATGCCAATATCGGCATCAGCTTGCCCGGTACCGGTGAATCGCCGGCAGCGCCGGTATTCATCGACGGTGTGAAAGCGCTGACTTTGCGCGGCGATCATATCGCCACCGAGTTTCAAGCCATTGTGCTCGACTATGTCGCAAAAAAATACGCCAGCGCGACCGCGGTCGCGAGTGAGTAAATAATTCAATCAAGGTAAGCATGTCGGAAAACAAAAAAATTGAAAAAATAGCGGGCGTCAAAGGGATGAATGATCTTCTTCCCGGTGATGCGCCGCTGTGGGAATTATTTGAAAATACCGTGCAGTCTGTCTTGAAAAGCTATGGCTTTCAACAGGTACGCACGCCTATTCTCGAAGCTACGGCATTGTATGCCCGCGGTATCGGCGAAGTCACGGACATCGTCGAAAAAGAAATGTATTCGTTTGAAGATGCGATGAATGGCGATCGTCTGACGCTGCGACCGGAAGGTACGGCCGGCGTGGTGCGCGCAGCCATTGAGCATAATTTAGTATATGACGGTCCGAAACGCCTGTGGTACACCGGCCCGATGTTTCGTCACGAACGTCCGCAACGCGGTCGCTATCGCCAGTTCCATCAAGTCGGTGCCGAAGCACTGGGCTTTTCCGGGCCTGATATCGATGCGGAACTGATCATGTTGTGTCAGCGTCTGTGGGATGACTTGGGCTTGCAAAATGTACGCCTGGAACTTAATTCCATCGGTGACGCGGCGGAACGCAGTGTGCATCGCACGGCGCTGATCGCGTATTTCGAGCAGCACAGCGAATTGCTCGATGCCGAGGCGCTGCGTCGTTTGCAAACCAATCCTTTGCGTATTCTTGATACGAAAAATCCGGCCATGCAAGAGCTCGTCAATGGCGCGCCTAAGCTGCTCGATTACCTTGGTGCCGACTCCTTGGCGCATTTCGAAGGCGTGCAGGATATTTTACGCACCAACAGCATTCCCTTCGTCATCAATCCACGTCTGGTACGCGGGCTCGATTATTATAATCGCACCGTATTCGAATGGGTGACTGATGAACTCGGTTCGCAAGGAACCATCTGTGCCGGTGGTCGGTATGACACCTTGTTCACCACTTTCGGTGGCAAAGCAACTCCGGCCTGTGGCTTCGGCATGGGCATAGAACGTATCATCGAGCTCATGAAAAGCTTGGGTGAGACCAGTGATCCGGCTTTGTGCGATGTCTATTTGGTGCATCAGGGAGCAGCTGCACAGATGCAGGCAACTATCATCGGTGAACGTTTACGTGATGCCGGACTCGATGTTGTGTTACATTGCGCAACCGCGACCGGGACTGGTAACTTCAAGGCGCAAATGAAAAAAGCCGATGCCAGTGGCGCGGCTTATGCGGTCATCATCGGCGACGATGAACTCGCCAAGCAAGCGGCGACGATCAAAACTATGCGTTCCGGCGAGCAAGAGAATAATCAAGTTGGCGTTCCTTTTGAAACGGTGGTCGACTATCTGGTTGATCAAATCGCTGGCGGCGGTACGGATGCCGCATGTTGCGACGACCCGACTCATATTCATATTCACCATTAATACATTCTGACATCATGGCATACGATCACGAAGAGCAAGAACAGCTGGCAACGATAAAGGCAGCTTGGAAACAGTACGGCAACCTCATCACTTGGGTGTTGATTCTCGCTTTAGGCGGCTATGCTGCTTGGATGCAGTGGAGTAAGTATCAAGGCGACCAGTCCGGGCAAGCTTCGCAGCTCTACGAATCACTGCAGCAAGCAGTGAGCGGCAAGGATGACACGAAGGTTCAGCGTGCTGCCAACGATTTGAAAGAAAAATTCAGCGCCACTTCGTATGCATCGATGGCTGCGCTGACTGCGGCCAAGAGTGCATTCGAAGCCGGTGACCTGAAAGTAGCCAAGCAACAATTGCAATGGGTGGTCAGCAGCAGTAAAGCCGATGATTACAAGGCGCTGGCGAAATTGCGTTTGGCCGCCATCGCGCTCGATGAAAAAGCTTACGATGAAGGTTTGAAGCAGTTGAGCGGCGAATTTCCGCTGCAATTGCAAGCCGACGTCGCCGATCGTCAAGGTGATTTGTATGTTGGCTTGGGCAAGATTGATGAAGCGCGCAAGGCGTATCAAGCTGCTCACGATAAAATGACTGAGAAAAGCCCGGCACGTTCGCTGGTACAAGTTAAACTCGATGCCATCGGCGCTGCTGCCGTGGCAGTGAAATAAATAACAGGAGTGACTTCTATGCGTTTTTCCGTCAAACTGATCGCACTCTCAGTCTGTTGTGTGATGGCTGGTTGTTCTTCTTGGAATCCCTTTGCTTCTAAAGTCGATCCGAAAAAACAGGCCGCTGTGCTGACTGAGTTCAAGTCCACGCTCAATGCTCGGGCGCTGTGGACGATTGCGGTCGGGGCGGCCGGCAGCTATACATTTGCGCCTGCGGTTGATGGCAGTAAGATTTATGCTGCAGCCAATGATGGTACCGTGGTCAAGCTTGACGCCTCCGGACGTACCGATTGGCGCATCAATGCCGGCGTCAAGTTGACCGCCGGTGTAGGTGCCGATGAATCGATGTTGGCGGTAGCGGCCGAAAAAGGTTTTTTATTGGCCTTTGATAATACCGGTAAGGCGCTTTGGAAAGTCCAAGAATCATCAGAAATCCTCTCCACCCCCGTAGTGGGTGCCGGCTTCGTGTTGGTGCGTAGTAATGATAATCGCATCAGTGCCTATGATGCTGTCACTGGTAACAAAAAATGGTCGCTCGAACGGCCGCTGCCGCCTTTGGTGCTGCGCGCAGTGCCAGGTTTGCTGATCGTTGGCGATCAAGTGCTGGTGGCTTTGCCGGGTGGTCATATGATTGCCGTTGCCCTGAAAAATGGTGCTTTGCGCTGGGAAGCTGTGGTCGGTGAGCCGAAAGGGAATACCGAACTCGAGCGTGTCGCCGATGTCTCCGGTGTGCCTGTGCTGGTCGGCCGAGATGTCTGCGCGACTGCGTACCAGGGCCGAGTCGGTTGTTTTGATATCGCCACCGGTACGCCGCGCTGGGTCAAGAATACCTCGAGCGAAGTCGGCGTTGGTGCCGATGAACGCTTTGTGTTTGCCGCCGATGCCGGCGGTGTAGTCGCCGCCTATGCGCGCGATGGTGGTGCCAGTGTTTGGCGCAATGACAAGCTGCTCAATCGCCGCTTGTCGGCACCGATATCCTTTGGTCGCTCGGTAGCAGTGGGCGACTATGCAGGTTACGTTCATTTTCTCTCCAGAGAAGATGGTTCTTTCATCGCTCGCTTGGCGACCGATGGTAGTCAGATTTTGACCGCGCCGCAGGTGCAAGGTTCGAATCTGATTGTTCAAACAAAATCAGGATCTGTGGTTGCCTTCGCGACCGAGTAATACAAATGAAGCCGGTTATCGCACTTATAGGCCGACCAAATGTCGGCAAATCCACGCTGTTCAATCGGCTTACCCGTTCACGCGACGCACTTGTGGCAGATCTTCCCGGTCTGACTCGTGATCGCCATTACGGTGAAGGCCGCGTTGGAGAACGCCCGTTCTTAGTCATTGATACGGGTGGTTTTGAACCCGTCGCCAAGGACGGCATTTTGCATGAAATGGCAAAACAAACCAAGCAAGCCGTAGCCGAAGCCGATGTCGTTATCTTCATCGTCGACGGTCGCCAAGGCTTGACGCCGCATGATAAAACCATCACCGATTTCCTGCGTAAATCAGGCCGTTCGGTGATGTTAGTCGTCAATAAAGCTGAAGGCATGCGGTATTCGAATGTGACCGCCGACTTTTACGAGCTTGGTCTCGGCGATCCTTACGTGATTTCCTCCGCCCATGGCGATGGTGTTACCGATCTGGTCGAAGAAGCGCTCGACATCGCCTTTGCGCAGCGTCCGCCCGAAGTGGAAGAGCCGGAAAGTGCCGTCCGTGGCATCCGTATCGCTATCGTCGGTCGTCCGAACGTCGGCAAATCGACCTTGGTCAATACCTTGCTCGGCGAAGAGCGTGTGATTGCCTTCGATATGCCTGGTACCACGCGCGATTCGATAGAAATTCCATTTGAGCGCGATGGTAAGCACTATTCGCTCATCGATACCGCTGGTATTCGCCGGCGCGGTAAAGTATTTGAGGCGATAGAGAAATTCTCGGTCGTCAAGACCCTGCAATCGGTCTCAGAGGCGAATGTGGTGCTGTTGCTGTTAGATGCGCAGCAAGATATTTCTGAGCAAGATGCGCATATCGCCGGCTTTATTCTCGAGTCCGGGCGTGCGCTGGTGGTTGGTGTGAACAAGTGGGACGGTTTGCAAAGCGAACGCCGCGATGAAATTAAATTTGATATCGAACGCAAGCTTAACTTCCTGACTTTCGCTAAATTCCATTTTATTTCTGCACTCAAATCGACCGGTTTGGCACCATTGATGAAGTCCATCGATTCCGCCTACGAGGCAGCGATGGCGAATTTGTCGACGCCGAAACTGACGCGTGCGCTGATCGAAGCGGTTGAGCATCAACAGCCTAAGCGCAAGGGATCGATACGTCCTAAATTACGCTATGCCCATCAAGGCGGACAAAATCCACCTATCATTGTCATTCATGGTAATGCGCTCGAGGCAGTGGGCGATGTGTACAAGCGGTATTTGGAAAAACATTTCCGCGAAACTTTCTCTCTGACCGGTACGCCGCTCAGAATTGAAATGCGTTCGGGTAAAAATCCGTTTGATAAATCCAAATAAGCAGCGAACGCTAGTCTCTAAATATTAACAAAAAATAATGAGAATGCGCGCTCAATGCTATATTTGTGTAAAAATAGATTACAGTGAGTCTGGTAATCACTCTGGGAAGCTTGAAATTATTCAATGTATCCCCAACTTTGATCACAACAACACAATGGAGCTGTTATGAGTAATAAAGGGCAACTTTTACAAGACCCGTTTCTGAACGCATTGCGCAAGGAACACATCCCGGTTTCAATTTACCTGGTAAATGGTATCAAACTGCAAGGCCATATCGAATCTTTCGATCAATATGTCGTTTTGCTCAGAAATACAGTCACACAAATGGTTTATAAGCATGCCATTTCGACCGTCGTTCCGGCGCGCGCCGTGAGTATTAATGCTGAACCTGAAGCAGAGTAATTTCTTGGCTCTTTCTCTTCAGGATCCATGTCTTTGAGCATGCGCGCCGCCTTGGTCGGCGTAGACTTCGGTAAAGGTGATTTTGCTGCCAGCATGGAAGAAATTTCCTTGTTGGCGCAATCTGCCGGTGCCGAACCGCTCGCCACCGTCACCTGCAAACGCGCCAGTCCCGATGCGGCGTTGTTTGTTGGCTCCGGCAAGGCGACTGAAATTGCCGCCTTGGTTGCTGACGAAGCGCTCGATCTGGTCATCGTCAATCACGCCTTGTCGCCGGCTCAGCAGCGTAATCTCGAACGTCACTTGCAAGTGCGGGTGGTTGATCGTACCAGTCTGATTCTCGATATTTTTGCCCAGCGCGCGAAAAGCCATGAAGGTAAGGTTCAGGTCGAGTTGGCGCAATTGCAGCATCTGGCGACGCGTCTGATTCGCGGCTGGACCCATCTGGAACGACAGAAGGGTGGTATCGGCTTGCGCGGTCCGGGTGAAACGCAACTCGAAACCGATCGCCGCTTGATCGGTGAGCGGGTCAAAATGCTGAAGTTGAAATTATCCAAGTTGCAGCGTCAACGGGAAACCCAACGACGGTCGCGCGACCGGAGTAAAACTTTTTCAGTTTCTTTAGTCGGCTACACCAATGCCGGTAAATCCACCTTATTCAATGCCCTTACCAAGGCTGGCGTGTATGCGGCCGATCAGTTATTTGCTACCCTCGATACCACCTCGCGCCGGCTCTACCTTGGCGAGGCTGGGAATGTGGTAATTTCTGATACGGTGGGGTTTATTCGCGATTTGCCGCATCAATTGGTGGCGGCTTTTAAAGCGACTTTAGAGGAAACCATCCACGCAGACTTGCTTTTACATATAGTGGACGCAAATAGCCCTGTGAGAGCGGATCAGATCGAGCAAGTTAACCATGTCTTGAAAGAGATTGGTGCCGATCATATTCCGCAATTAATGGTGTGCAATAAAATTGATTTGGCGATGTTAGAGCCGGCAGTCCTGTTGGATGAGTATGATAAAATTGATCGAGTTTTTTTGAGCGCCAGAACTGGGGCTGGGCTCGATTTGTTGCGTCAAGCTATCGCTGGTTTTGCCATTGCCAAGGCTGCAGAAATGGCGCCCGAACAGGTCGCACCTGACTATGATGATGCACGGTTCAACCTCCAGTAGCGTAAGCTGCTGTTCATTGGATATCAAAAAGAATGCTAGGTTCTCTTCTTAAACGACTCGGTCTGAGCTTGTCTCTCAACGACCCCCAGTGGGGCCGTGGCTCCCAGAATAACAATCAGGATGGCAAGAAAAAGCCTGATACACCTCCTGATCTCGAGCAAGTCTGGAAAGACTTGAATGCGCGCTTGGCGCGTTTTCTCGGCCAAAAAGGCGGGGGCAGCGGCAATGGAGGTGGCGAAGGGGGTGGTTTTTCTCCTGACCCAGCCAACACCCGTATCGGCATCGGCGCGATTGCGCTGGTGTTTTTTGTCGTCTGGTTGATCAGCGGGATCTTCATCGTGCAAGAGGGGCAGACCGCCGTCATCACCACTTTTGGTAAATACAGTCATGTCGCCGGCTCGGGCATGAATTGGCGTTGGCCTTACCCAGTACAGAGTCACGAAATTGTCAATGTTTCGCAAGTGCGCACGGTTGAAGTCGGTTATCGCTCGAATGTGAAAAACAAGCAAGCGCGCGAATCGCTGATGTTGACTGATGATGAAAATATCATCGACATTCAATTCGCCGTGCAATACAAGCTCGGCAATGCCGCTGATTGGCTGTTCAACAACCGTGATCAAGACGAGATGATTCGTCAGGTCGCCGAAACAGCAGTGCGCGAAGTAGTCGGTAAAAGTAAGATGGATTTTGTGCTCTACGAAGGGCGTGAGAAAGTCGCACTCGACGTCGGTGCCTTGATGCAGCAAATTCTGGCACACTACAAATCGGGCGTGCAAATCGCTAACGTCACCATGCAGGGTGTGCAACCGCCGGAACAAGTGCAGGCAGCTTTTGATGATGCGGTGAAGGCCGGTCAGGATAAAGAGCGCCAAAAAAATGAAGGCCAAGCCTACGCCAACGATGTGATTCCAAAGGCGCGTGGCGAAGCCTCACGCATGCTGCAGGAAGCGGAAGGGTATAAATCGCGCGTGGTTGCCAATGCCGAGGGGAATGCCTCGCGCTTCAAGCAAGTGCTCAGTGAATACCAAAAAGCACCGGTGGTGACGCGTGATCGTTTGTATCTCGAAACCATGCAGCAAATTTTTTCCAGTACCAGCAAACTCATGATGGATACCAAATCTTCCAACAATATGGTGTATCTGCCGCTCGATAAAATGATACAGCAAGCTGAAGGCAGTACTGCCAAGGCACCGGCTGCGGCCGTCGCCCCGGTGACGCCAAGTGAACCCATCCCGACTGTCGAAATGCGCTATTCCAAAGATGGCCGTAGCCGCGATAGCCGTGACTCCCGTGATAGAGAGGTGCGCTGATGAATAAGCTGATCTCCTTCTTTGCGACCGTGCTGGCAGTCTTGCTGGTCGCGTATTCCACCGTCTTCGTGGTGGATCAAAAATCGCATGCCATCGTGTTTGCTTTCGGCGAAGTCAAAGCCGTCATCAGTGAGCCCGGTTTGCATTTTAAATTACCGCCACCGTTTCAGAATGTGCTGTTTCTCGACAAGCGTATCTTGACCATCGACGCGGATGATGCCGATCGTTTTATTACCGCAGAAAAGAAAAATATTCTGGTTGATTCCTATGTTAAATGGAGAATCACTGAGCCAAAACTGTATTATGTCAGCTTCGGTGGTGATGAGCGGCGCGCGCAAGACCGGTTGGCGCAAATCATTAAGGCTGCTCTCAATGATGAAATTACCAAGCGCACCGTGCGTGAAGTGATCTCGGGTGAGCGCGGCAAGGTGATGGAAGCGATCAAAAACAAGGTTGCCGACGAAGCCAAGCAGATAGGGGTAACGATCATTGATGTGCGTCTAAAACGCGTCGACTATGTTGAACAGATCAACAATTCAGTCTATGATCGCATGAAGGCTGAACGTTTGCGCGTGGCCAATGAATTGCGCTCGACAGGTGCGGCGGATTCAGAGAAAATTCGTGCCGATGCTGATCGCCAACGTATCGTCATTTTGGCGGAGGCCTATCGTGAATCGGAAGCGATGCGCGGTGCCGGCGACGCCAATGCTTCACAGATTTACGCTCAGGCATTTGGTCAAAACCTGGAGTTCTACCGTTTTTATCGCAGTCTTGAAGCATATCGTGCCAGCTTCAAGAGTAAGAGCGATATCGTGGTGGTGGATCCGAGTTCTGACTTTTTTAAATATTTTAAGAATTCCGGCACAGCCAGTGGTGCTGCACCGGTAAAAACGAAATAAAGGAAGGTCTGGGTTAATCAGACGCCTTATCGTCATCTGAAAAATCGCATCCGGCAATACAGCGATCTGCGCCAGTTTTGGCGTCGGTCGCTGTTTGCCGGATGAGTGCTGTCAAATTTGCTTGTTTTATTTTTTATTTTTTTTGATTGTCTTTCATGCCAAATTGGCTTTTACCCGAAAATATTGCAGACGTTTTGCCTTCGGAAGCGCGCAAAATTGAAGATTTGCGCCGCGTTTTTCTTGATCATTTCCGCCTCTATGGTTACGAGTTGGTGATGCCGCCGATGTTGGAATATATCGAGTCGCTGCTGACCGGTACAGGCCAAGACATGGATTTACGCACCTTTAAATTGGTCGACCAAGTCTCCGGCCGCACCATGGGCTTGCGCGCTGATATGACGACGCAAGTCGCGCGTATCGACGCCCATCTGCTCAACCGTAATTCGGTCACACGTTTGTGCTATGCCGGTAATGTATTGCATACCAAATCTTCTGGCTTGCATGCGACACGCGAACCGATACAGATCGGTGCTGAAATTTATGGTCATGCCGGCTTGGAAGCCGATGCTGAAATTCAAGAGTTGGTGCTGGCTTGTTTGGCCTTGGCCGGCATTTCTGAAGTCCGCATCGATCTGTGTCATGTCGCTGTACTGCGGGCTATTCTCGAACTCGATCCACTGGCTAAGACTAGCGAAAATCAGTTGTTTTCTCTGCTGCAGTCCAAGGACACGCCGGGTATCGAGCTGATCAGCCGCAGTTTTTCTGCGCCAGTCCGAGCGGCGCTGTTGGCACTGCCGGGTTTGTATGGTGACGTCAGCATCCTCGAGCGTGCACGCCTGTGCTTGCCGACGGTGCCGGGGGTGACGGCAGCGCTCGATGAGCTCGGCTATTTGGCCGGCTTGCTCGGGCCAGCGCAATTAACTATCGATTTGGCTGATTTGCGCGGCTATCATTATCACAGTGGCGTGATGTTCAGTGTGTTTGTGCCAGGCTTGCCGAATGCCGTGGCGCGTGGTGGCCGCTATGATCACGTTGGTGAAGCATTCGGGCGCGCGCGTCCGGCTACTGGCTTTTCGCTCGATCTGCGCGAATTGGCGCGGCTGATGCCGATGGCGGAGCGGCGCGATGCTATCCGCGCGCCTTGGAGTCGCGATGCGGCCTTGCTGGAAAAAATTTCAGAATTACGTCGTGCCGGTGAAGTGGTGATTCAAAACTTCCCCGGACACGAAAACGAACAAGACGAATTCGACTGCAACAGAACAGTCGCTTTCGATGGTGATCAATGGGTTCTTCAAATGGTGGCTGAGTGATGTCAAATAATACAATAGCAAAAAACGTAGTCGTAATCGGTACGCAATGGGGCGATGAGGGCAAGGGCAAAATCGTCGATTGGCTGACCGATCACGCCCAAGGCGTGGTGCGCTTTCAGGGCGGCCATAATGCCGGTCATACGCTCGTCATCGGCGGTCAGAAAACTGCCTTGCAACTGATCCCTTCGGGCATCATGCGTGCCGGTACCGCTTGTTATATCGGTAACGGCGTGGTCTTGTCGGTCCCCGATCTGCTGCGCGAAATTGATAAATTGCAAGCCAATGGCGTCGAAGTGGTGTCGCGCTTGAAAATTTCTGAAGCCTGTCCGGTCATTCTGCCGTATCACACGGCTCTCGATGCTGCCCGCGAAGCAGCACGCGGTGCCGCCAAGATCGGTACCACCGGGAAAGGTATCGGTCCAGCGTATGAAGATAAAGTCGCACGCCGCGCCATTCGCGTAGCCGATTTGCTCAATCCTGAACGTTTTGCCGAAAAGCTCAAAGAGAATCTTGATTACCACAATTTTGTGCTGACCAATTATCTCAAGGCACCGGCGGTCGATTTCCAAACCACGCTTGATGACGCGCTCGCTCTGGTGCCGCGCATCCGCCCTATGGTGGCCGATGTCTCTAGCGCCCTGTATGCCGCTTACAAAGGCGGTGCCAGCCTGTTGTTCGAAGGCGCGCAAGGTAGCTTGCTCGACGTCGACCACGGCACCTATCCATTCGTCACTTCCAGTAATTGTGTTGCTGGTAATGCCTCGGCCGGGTCCGGTGTTGGTCCGAACATGCTGCATTACATTTTGGGCATCACCAAGGCTTACACCACGCGTGTTGGCTCGGGTCCATTCCCGTCGGAATTGCCGACTGATGCAGGGGTGGGCAAGCATTTGGCCAGCGTCGGCCACGAATTCGGTACTGTCACCGGTCGCGCGCGCCGCTGCGGTTGGTTTGATGCGGCTTTGCTCAAGCGCTCGGTGCAAATCAACGGTGTCTCGGGTATGTGCCTGACCAAGCTGGATGTCTTGGATGGGATAGAAACGCTCAAGCTGTGCACTGGTTATCTGGTCAATGGCAAGCACGTCGATATCTTCCCAGTTGGCGCCGAAGAAGCCTCGCTGTGCGAAGCCGTTTACGAAGAAATGCCAGGTTGGTCGGAAACCACGGTCGGTGCCAAGTCTCTCGATGCTTTGCCCCTCAATGCGCGCAATTATATCCAGCGCATCGAAGAGTTGGTTGGCGTACCGATCGACATGGTCTCGACCGGTCCCGATCGCGAGGAAACCATCGTATTGCGCCACCCATTCAAATGAAAGAGCAATAAAAAGATGAATACACCTGCTTCCACCGACAAAGATTTATGGGTTTCTTGGGATGCCTATCACCGTGCCATTGAGGAGCTTGCGCTCAAGGTACATGAATCTGGCTGGCAATTCGACCAAGTCTTGTGTCTGGCACGCGGCGGCCTGCGCCCCGGCGATATTTTCTCGCGTATTTTTGATGTGCCGCTGGCGATTCTGTCGACCAGTTCATATCGTCAAGAAGCCGGTACGGTGCAAGGCGCGCTTGATATCGGCAAATACATTTCCATGACCAAGGGGGTGTTATCGGGTCGTGTGCTGGTGGTGGACGATTTGGTCGACTCCGGCGTGACGCTTGAGCGCGTATTGCATCATTTGCGCGAAAATTTCCCCGCCGTCAGTGAAGTCAAGTCGGCCGTGATCTGGTATAAAGCCTGTTCTTCGGTGGCACCCGATTATCATCTTGATTATCTGGCGACCAATCCGTGGATTCATCAACCGTTCGAAGAGTACGACAGCATTCGGCCGCATCAGTTGAATGCCTGGCTTAAGAAGGGCGCGACAGCGTAAGAGAAAAAGAAGCCTGCGGGCTTCTTTTTTTTATCAAAAATCTGACTAGGGTTTGAAACCCCGGCCTTCAGAGGCTGTCGCAAAAGCCTGATGGACGTTTTTTAAACCT